>JAGTUV010000106.1 GCA_018224305.1 Gemmatimonadota bacterium | reverse complement strand
TAACGCTCGCACAGATGAGCGAGTTCTCGTTCATCCTGGCGGCCACCGCCGCGGCGGCCGGTGCGCTACCCGGGGATATTCTGTCCGTGATCACGCTCGCGGGCCTGATCACCATCTCCGTCTCCTCCTACCTGATCCTGTGGAGCGAGACACTGTTCGAGCGCGTCCGCAATTCGAGAGTCCTGGCGCTCCTGGGATCTTCCGATCAGGCAGAGCCGGAGGCGGAGCCCGCGCTGGAAGATCATATCATCGTCGTCGGCATGAACACCCTCGGACTGTATATCGTCGATCAACTCGCGGAACGGGGCGAGCGCGTGCTGGCCATCGATACGGACACTGCGAAACTGGAGGGTCTGCCCGTGCAGACGCTGCACGGATCGGTCGATGACTCCGTGGTACTCGACGAGGCAAACTTCACCCATGCGCGTCTCATCGTGTCCGCAGTCCAGATCGAGGATACCAACAACCTGCTCGCGTACCGCTGTCAGGTAGCGGGCGTGCCGTCCAGCATTCACGCATTCGATCCGTCCCTGATCGACGAACTGCGGAAACTGGGTGCGAATCATATCATGGTGCCGAAGTATGATGGCACGCGGGAGCTGGCGCTGCGACTGCGTCAGGCGGGAGTGCTGGACTGATGGAAGCCATTGCGATCCTCCTGTTCGCTGCCGCCGTCGCGTATGGCGTCGCTCATCTGCTGCGTGTTCCGTCCATCCCGGTACTGCTGTTCACCGGCGTGGGACTGACATTGACCCAGCCGCTGCCCGCAGGTCTCGTTCAGGATACGCTGGTCCTCGGTACGACACTGCTGCTGTTTGCAACGGGCATCGAGCTGAACCCGCAGCGCATACGCGCGCAGCGCGTTACTGCTGCACGGGTGGGTGCCGTGCAGTTCTTACTGCTCGGAGCGGCCGGTCTCCTGGCCGCCCTCATGCTCGGCTATGGTACCGTCCCGGCCATGTACATGGCGCTGGCCCTCACGGCCAGCTCGACGCTCGTCGTCGTCCGGCTGTTACAGCAGCGGCGGCAGATGTTCGAGCCGTTCGGCCGACTGGTTCTGGGTGTGCTGCTGCTTCAGGACCTGCTCGTGCTGTTGCTGGTCCCCGTCGTCATGAACCTGTCGGGCGGACTGCTTCCCGTACTGGTCGGGGTCGGCTCCACGCTCGCGCTCGTCGGCCTCGCCTGGGTGACCTATCGGTGGATAGCGCCACTCATTCAGCGACTCGACCGCGAGGAGGAGGTGATCCTCCTGGTACTTCTCGCGGTGTTGTTCGTGTTCGTGGCTCTGGCCGATGTGCTCGAGCTGCCCCTCGTGACCGGAGCCTTCCTCGCCGGCGTCGCCATGTCACGGTTCCCGTTGAACGGGATGGCGCGTGCACACCTCGGCTCGATTGCCGAATTCTTCAGCGCGCTCTTCTTCATTGCGCTTGGAGCGCTGATCGGGATTCCGAGCGGGCTGGAATTGCTGCACGCGTTGATTCTCGTCGCGGTCATGATTGGTGTCACGGTGCCGCTCGTGACCGTGATCGCCGAACGCGCCGGGATGCCCAGCCGTGCAGCGATCGAGAGCGGTCTGCTGCTCGCCCAGACGAGCGAGATCTCGCTGATCATCGGACTCTTCGGCCTGATTGGCGGCCAGATCTCCAGGAGTGTCTTCACAGTTATTGCGCTCGTAACACTCGTCACGATGCTGCTGACGCCGGGGATGTCGTCGGATGCGATGGCCTGGCGGCTGATGCGTCGGCGGCGCACGCGGGCGATCCCCCAGCGACGAAACGTGGACCGGGATCTGCCGGTCGAGAACCACATACTTATTCTCGGGTCCGGCGCGACAGGCATGCCGCTGCTGGAGACCGTGCTCGGCATGGGCCACGAGATTCTCGTGATTGACGATGACCCGGTTGTCATCGAGCGGCTCCGCGATGCGGACATCCCATGTCTGCGCGGTGACGCATCGGATATCAATCTTCTGATGCGCGCTGGCGCCGATCGCGCACGCATCATCACATCCACGATCCGCCGCGCGCAGGACAATCGCCGACTGCTCGAGTTCACGCGTGGCGTGCCTGCGCTGATTCGCGTGTTCGACGCCGCCGATGCGAAGTGGATCAGGGAACTGGGTGGCACGCCCGTCATGGCGTCGCTCGCGGCCGGCAGCGAGATGATGAAGTGGTTCGACAGGGAGTTCGTCGCGGATGATAGTCGTCAGGCATCACCGGCGGACGTCACCATACCGGCGGCGGGATCTGACCGGGACTGAAGTACCCTTCCAGCTTCGGCAGAACGTCATTCGCCAGTGCGACTGGCGACGAGCGTGCTGTTCAGCCGATCATGCGCGGCACCAGGAACCGGCCGAATGCGGATGTCGCCGCAACGGCGCGCTCCGGTTTCACCTGCGCGATCGTCGACACCGCACCGTTCGCGTCCAGGCGACGCACGCGCACGCCGCGGCCGTACTCCAGGATGTAGAGCGAACCGTTGGCCGTCGATACGCCCGTCGGCTTCCAGCCGCTTTCGGACTTCATGATCTCATCGGCGCTGCCGTCCGCGTTGACGCGTATGACGGCATTGCGCGCACTGTTCACAACGAAGATCTCGCCAGCCGGGCCGGCCGCGATCCCGGTGAGATGACCGTGGCCATCGCCGAAGAAGCGCGCGAGCAGCGAGTGCCGCGGCTTCAGCAACCGCTCGTCCTTCGCAACCGTCTCGACCGAGCCGTCCGCATTGATGCGCCGGATCGCGCCGCCGGACGTGACGAGCAGTTCGCCGTCGACCGTGCGCGTCATACCGCCGATCGGCAGGAAGCGGGCATCCGCGCCGGCACCGTCCCGGAAGCCCATCCTGCCTCCCGCAATGAACTCATGGTCATGCCCGCCAGCGCGCAGGAGCCGCACACCGGATCGCCTGTCCATGCCGCTCGTGGCGATCATCCCGCCGTCATCCTCGACGACGAATGCGTGGCCGTACTCGGGAACCTCGGGGCCGGCCAGATCGACAACACTGCCATTGCGGGCTGCGCGCCAGACGGTGGTGCGGCCCGCGTCATCCTCGTGCGTGCCATAGAGGTGACCGTCGCCATCGACACACAGCGCCCGGCCGTTGCGTCCGCTCACGAAGGCCTCGAGCCCCGTGCCCGGTTGCAGTCGCCAGACCGTATGACTGAAGCTGTCGACGAAATAGACCGTGCCGTTCTCCATGGCGACGATCCCGCTCGGCAGTGGTCCGGGCGGACCCAGCGTCGGAATGGTCGGAATCGCTCCCGATGCAAGGATGAGCGGCAGCGCCACCGAATGGAGCCGGTTCATGGCAGCCTCCCTGCGAATCGTCAGAGACGATGGGAGAAGATGGATCAATCGGAACATGGTACCAAGTGAGGACAGGGAAATCGTCAGTCGTCGCATGTTCACACTACGCGAGAGGTCGGTCCGGAGATTCGCGCGGTGCGAACTGCCTTACCCAATGAGATGCACCCGGCCGCGAAATCGTTGCACGTGCGGCTGGTCACAGGGGTAAGGGCAACTGCTGTTCCCTGCGCAGCCAATCCTGTAAGTGTTTGAGCGATATCAGGTTCACCGTATGCGGACCGTCGCCGGGCGCAGTCGGTCCGTCGTGCAACCGGGACGCCGATTCCCGAAGCCGGACAGTCGTGGAATGACAGGACATGGGGCGGCCTGTCGGATGGGCGGCCGTGAGTGGCGGTGCAGCGCCGGCCGTGCGGACCTCGGCCGTAGCTTCCGACAACGCGGCCTGCGTCCGACCTACGGCCGCGGCTGACCGGTGAGGATGGAGGTAGCGACGAGGACGAGTGCGGCGAAACCGAGTTCGACTGCGGCACTGCCGCGCAGACGTCGCATGCCGCCGATCTCGCGGAGGCGCGGGCGCACAAAGCGCCAGTTGACGAGCCCTGCGAGCGCGACGCAGGCCACGAGCAGCAGCTTCACCAGGAGCACGCGACCGTATCCGGTCGTCCACAGCTGGCTCGGCGTGCTCAGGTGCATGACGCCGTTCACCATGCCCGAGAGCACCACCACGGACGCGCCGGTGAGCGCGAGCGGGGAGAACAGGTCGATCGCTTCGGCGGCGACCGTGTCGCCATTCGGCTCGCGACGACGGAGGGTCGGGATCGCGACGAACATGAGGAGGGCGAGCGTACCGAGCCACGCGCCCGCGGCAATGACATGGAACGCATCATTGACGATCAGCAGGCGGCCGATGCCGTCGGCGCCTGCGGCGTGACCGGTGAGTGCAGGTATCGCAGCGAGTCCGGCGACGGCGACACAGCCGATCATCAGGCCGGCACGATCACGGCCGGGCCGCGCCCATGCGATGGCCATGCCGAGGAGTGCGAACAGAAACGCCTGAAGCATCCATGCCCTGCCCCATCCGGTGTCCGTGAGCATGATCGACAGCAGCGACGTGTTCCAGGCGCGTTCGGCGCCATGCAGCGACATCGACTGCAACCACAGCCGGAGGATAGCTGCGACAGCAAGCAACAGCGCGGCGGCCGAGATGACACGCCATGCGCGACGCTGAAGCAATGCAGCCGTCGCCGGCGTCGAGTCGAGTCGCGGCAGGATCAGCGCACGGAACGTGACGCCTCCGAGCAGCAGGATCAATGCAGTGAAGTGCAGGCCTCGACCGATCGCGTCGCGGGCGCCTCCGACGGACTCGGGATCCTCGTGATCCCCGTGCGCATGGCCGCCCG
>JAGTUV010000105.1 GCA_018224305.1 Gemmatimonadota bacterium | reverse complement strand
CCAGATACAGGATGCCGTTCGCGGGCGACTCGAAGCCGACGAGCGGTATGAGCGCGATCGCGGAGCCGGAACCGGCCAGGCCGTGTAGCATGCCGACGGCGGTGACGGCATGGCCGTGATCATGGTCGTCGTGCACCGCGTGGGAGTGCACGTGTCCGTGAACGAGGCCGTCGTCGTGGGTGTGGGAATGGGCGTGCAGTTCGCGCGCGCCGCGGAACGTCCAGACGCCGAGACCGACCATGACGACGCCGACCAGCTTCTCCAGCCAGTGACCGGCGGCGGCAGGCAGGTGGATGCCCAGCAGCAGGAGGCCGGCACCGATGAGGATGATCGCGCCGCCGTGTCCGATGGACCACCGGACACCGAATCGCACGGACTCGCGGATGCCGGGACGTCGCACGGCGAATGACGTTACGGCCGCCATGTGATCCGCCTCGAGGGCGTGCAGCGTGCCCAGTACGAGGGCGGTCGAATAGGTGAGAAGTAGCGCGTTCATGCGTCAAATAACGGTCCGTCGCTTGCGTCGTCAAGCGGCCGTTGTGACGGACCCCCTGTCGGTGTCGCGGTGGACCGCGGTTCGGGGGTTGCTGGACCGTCTGACATCGCACAGTTTTCATGGCTGGTAAGACCGGAGCCGGTGCCATCGCACGTCCGGTCTTTGTTGTCCATGGTCAGGAGGCAGGATGCCGGGCTTTGCAGCGTTCGCCGAACCCTGGTGGGTTCCCGTTCTCTACATCGTGATCGTCGGCCACATCAGCAATCTCTGCGTCACACTGTTCCTGCACAGATCTGCGACCCACGAGGGCGTGAAGTTCGCGAAGCCGGTCGAGCATTTAATGCGGCTCTGGCTGTGGCTGACGACGGGGATGAACACGAAGGAGTGGGTGGCGGTGCACCGGAAGCACCACGCCTACGCGGACCGCGAGGGTGATCCGCATTCGCCACACACCGAGGGGCTGCTCGAGATCGTGTGCGGCGGCGTGTTCTTCTACAGGGAAGAGGCGAAGAACGCGGAGACGCTGGAGAAGTACGGCCGCGGCTGCCCTGACGACGTTATCGAGCGCAGGCTGTACACGCCGAGACCGGCGCTGGGCATCCTCCTGATGCTGATCGTGGACCTGTACCTGTTCGGCATCGGCTGGGGCCTGATCGCATGGGCGTGCATGGCCGTCTGGATCCCGATCTTCGGCAACGTCATCAACGGCGTTGGCCACCATGCCGGCTACCGCAACTTCGACACGAAGGACGAGAGCCGCAACATCATTCCGCTCGGACTCTGGATCGTGGGCGAGGAACTGCACAACAATCATCACGCGGATCCGCGCTCGGCGAAGTTCAAGGCGAAGTGGTACGAGTTCGACATCGGCTGGGCCTACATCCGCACGCTGGCGGCGTTCCGGCTGGCGAAAGTGGTCTACGCGCGCAGCGTCTCCGCGAAGGAGTTCAAGGAGAAGTACTACAAGCGTGCGTCGGACGCGGCGGCCGAGGTGAGCGCATCAGCGGGTACGGCGGCGCGTCGCGCACAGCTTGCCGCGGGCGACGCGGCGAAGCGGGCTCAGAACGCAGCGGGCGACGCTGCGACCTGGGCGCAGACCGCCGCCGGGGATGCGGCGAAACGTGCGCAGACTGCAGCGAACGATGCGGCGAAACGTGCGCAGACTGCTGCCGGCGATGCGCGGCGTCGTGCACAGCTGGCGGCGGAAGCTGCGGGCGAGGCGGCGGCGGACGCGGTACGGCCGAAGCAGTCGGCCACCGACTAGCGGTCGGGGCGCACCGATCGTCGCTTCGGACCGGATATTCGCCGCTCGCTCATCGTAACGAAGGGGCCGCCCAAAGATGGCGGCCCCTTCTGCATGCGGCCGTCGCCCACGGCGGTCCGATTTCCCGAATCGCGGCGTGCACTGGACAGCTCTCCCGATGCGCGCCCGGCAGGTAGCCGGTGCTCATCAGGAACTCGCCCGTGATCTCGCCACCGGTGAAGCGGAACGTGCGCTTGAACAGTTTCACCCACTCGTCCTTCGGCAACGGGTGATGCGCGTCGAGCCACACGGCGAACGCGCCGTACTCATCGCGGATGTCGATGATGCGACGTGCGTTCTCGATGACTGCGTCCACCTTCATCCGATTGCGGATGATGCCGGCATCGCGGAGCAGCCGCGCACGATCGGTGTCGCCGTAGGCAGCGACGGTATCGACATCGAACTGGTCGAACGCAGTGCGGAACGCGTCGCGCTTCTTCAGGATGGTCAGCCAGGACAGGCCGGCCTGGTTGATCTCGAGCGTCAGCCGCTCGAACAGGTCGGTGTCGGACGTGATGGGGAAGCCGTATTCACGGTCGTGATACGGTCCGTGGTACGGGTGGCCGGGCGCGACATCGCAGTAGCTGGACATGGTACGTGTGCAGAGTGAGGGACGGCACCACACGGCCGATGTCGCGTGGCGTGGCAGCAGTGGTGCGCTACCGATCAGCGGCGGCTCGTGCGACGCTCAAAGACGACTTCGTCCTTGACGATCATGTAGCGTATCACATTCTCGCGTGCCTCGGGGAACGCCTCGAGCCGGTCCTTGAAGCGGTCGTTCGAGACGACAACGGCCGCCAGTTCGCGCGCGAATGACAGGATGAAATAGTCGGCATCGGTACCGGCGGGCGCCTGCCTGATCCTGCCTTCCTCGACCATGCGCTCGTAACCGGGCTTGTCATCGATCTGGTGACGAAGCGCGGCGTCCGCGACGATCACGGGCGAGTAGCCCTCCTCTACGAGCTTCGCGGCCACGATGCGGATGTTCTCCAGCCGCACGCGATCGCCCTCCGTCGAGTGTGCGACATTGGAGCCATCAATGATGGCTACCTTCGATTCCGCCTTTGCTGCTTCGGCCATGGGCTACCGCAGGGCAATCCCGGTGCCAGTTAAACGCGACCGCTCGCGATCTGCGCAATGAGTTCGTCGTTCGTCTTCGTGCGCCGCATCCGCGCCACCAGCTGGTCCATCGCTTCGGGCGGATTGAGGTCCGAGAAATCGCGACGGAGCTTGTGCGATACCGTCAGCGCGTCCTCGCCCAGCAGCAGCTCCTCGCGGCGCGTGGCACTGGCGGTCAGGTCGATCGCAGGCCAGATGCGCTTGTCGGCGAGCTCGCGGCTGAGAACCAGCTCGCTGTTGCCAGTGCCCTTGAACTCCTCGAAGATCACGTCGTCCATGCGCGAGCCGGTCTCGATCAGCGCGGTCGCGATGATCGTCAGCGAGCCGCCGCCCTGCTTCGGGTCGATGTTGCGGGCACTGCCGAGAAAGCGCTTCGGCTTCTCGAGCGCATTGGAGTCCAGACCGCCGGTGAGGGTCTTGCCGCTGCTGCGCTCGTTCGTGTTGTACGCGCGCGCGAGACGGGTGATCGAGTCGAGGATGATGACCACGTCCTGACCCATCTCTACCTTGCGGCGCGCGCGCTCGAGCGTGATCTCGGCAATGCCGACGTGCCGGTCCGCAGGATGGTCGAAGCTCGATGCCACCACCTCGCCGTACCCGCACATCTCCATCTCCGTGACTTCTTCCGGCCGCTCGTCGACCAGCAGGATGAACACGGTGGCGTTCGGGTAGTTCTTGACGACTCCCTCCGCGACAGCCTGGAGGACCATCGTCTTGCCGGCTTTCGCCGGGGCGACAATCATCGCACGCTGCCCTTTCCCGAACGGACAGAACAGGTCGATAATGCGGTTCGTGTAATCCTTGTCGCCGCGGTCCAGTTCGCACTCCAGCATCAACTGGTCCTTCGGGTGCAGTGCGCTCAGGCGGGCGAACTCGGGACGGCTGGCGATCTCTTCGGGTGGCAGGCCGTTGACCGACGAGACATTCGTGAGCGGGGGATTCTTGCCGCGGCCCGGTGACGGGCCGGCCTCGCCCATGACCTCGTCGCCGGTACGGAGGCGGAACCGCTGGATCAGCTTCTGGGCGACATAGACATCGCCATCGGTCGGAAGGTAGCCGTGCTCCTTGCGTCGGATGAATCCCGCGCCGCCGGACGTGATGTCCAGCACACCGGCCGTTTCTGTGCTACTCACTGTACGTATTCACTCCGTGAATGTACGGGGGCATCACCGACGGAACGCCGCGGGCAGGCGGGTAGTCCGATTGCGGAGGCGGGCAGGCCCCTCGCGCGGCGATGCGGTGTCGTGCGTCGTGTTGTGCGTTCGGCATTGTATGCAGACCTCGCCCGACGCGAGCGGAACTGCGGCGCAACCCGGGCGGCGCGTGCACCACCGTCCAGGATCACACTCCTCTTCGAGCGTCCGGCCGCAATGCGTCGCGCGGCCGGTCTGTTTGTTACGGGGTCAGACCTCCGCGTATTCCTCTATCGGAATGCACGCGCAGATCAGATTACGGTCGCCGGCGGCACTCTCTACGAGGCCGACGGCCGGCCAGAACTTCTGTTCTCTCGTCCAGGGCGCCGGCCAGGCGGCGCGCTCGCGGCCATACGGGTGATTCCACTCGTCGGCTGCGACCATGTCGGCCGTGTGCGGCGCGTTCTTCAACAGATTGTCCGAGCGGTCTGCGACGCCGATCTCGATCTCGCGGATCTCCTCGCGAATGGCGATCAGTGCGTCACAGAACCGGTCCAGCTCTTCGAGCGACTCGCTCTCGGTCGGCTCGATCATCAGCGTGCCGGGCACCGGGAACGACACGGTCGGCGCGTGGAAGCCGTAGTCCATCAGTCGCTTGGCGATGTCACCGGCCTCGATGCCGCTCGCATTGCGGAGCGGCCGCGGGTCGATGATACACTCGTGAGCGACCGTGCCATCGCGACCCGTGTACAGCACAGGGTAATGCTCCTGCAGGCGACGGGCCACATAGTTGGCGCTCAGGATGGCGACCTTCGTTGCAAAGGTGAGGCCGGCACCGCCCATCATGCGGATATACATCCACGGGATCGGCAGGATCCCGGGGCTGCCCCAGGGCGCAGCCGAGACCGCGCCGATTGCCTGTTCGCCGCCCGTCCCGATCACCGGGTGACCGGGCAGGAAGGGAGCGAGCGCCTTCGTGACACCGATCGGGCCCATGCCGGGCCCGCCGCCACCATGCGGGATCGTGAATGTCTTGTGGAGGTTCAGGTGACAGACGTCGGCGCCGATATCGCCCGGGCGGCAGAGGCCGACCATCGCGTTCATGTTGGCGCCGTCCATGTACACCAGACCGCCGTGTTCGTGCACGATCTCGCAGATCGTCCGGATCCCCTCCTCGAAGATCCCGTGCGTGGAGGGGTACGTCACCATCAGAGCGCCCATGCGGTCGGCGAACTTCTCGGCCTTCGCGCGCAGGTCGGGAATGTCGATGTTGCCGCGCTCGTCCGACTTCACGACGACGACCTCGAAGCCGGCCATCACGGCGGAGGCCGGATTGGTGCCGTGCGCGGACTGCGGTATGAGACAGACGTCGCGACGTGCCTGATTGTTAGCTTCGTGGAAGGCCCGGATGACGAGGAGGCCTGCGTACTCGCCCTGCGAACCCGCGTTCGGCTGGAGCGATACGCGGGCAAAGCCGGTGATCTCCGAGAGCCAGGCGTCGAGCTGATCGAACAGCACGCGATAGCCGGCCGCCTGCTCGACGGGCGCGAACGGGTGCAGCTTCGCGAACTCCGGCCAGGAGATAGGCAGCATCTCGGACGCGGCATTGAGCTTCATCGTGCATGAGCCGAGCGGGATCATCGAGTGGACGAGCGACAGGTCGCGCTGCTCGAGGCTGTGGATGTAGCGCAACATCTCGTGCTCGGCACGGTACCGGTGGAAGACCGGGTGCGTCATGAAGTCGGACGTGCGCGCGACGTCCTCGTCATACTCGATATCGACGTCGGCTGCGAGCTCCGCGGCGGACGGCGCACTGCCCGTGCGCGCGAACGCGGCCAGCACGTCATCGACATCGGCGTGGGCGACGGTCTCATCGAAAGCAATGACGATCGCCGAATCACCGAGCGGGCGCAGGTTGATGCCGCGCGCTACGGCACGGGCGAGGATGGTATCGCGCTCGGTGCCGCACTCGACGTGCACACTGTCGAAGGTCGTGCCATCGGCGACGTCGTAATCCATGGCACGGAGGCCGGCCGCGAGCGTGAGAGCATGCCGGCGGATGCGCTGTGCGATGTTGCGCAGACCTTCCGGGCCGTGGTAGACGGCGTAGAAGCTGGCGATGACGGCGAGGAGCACCTGGGCGGTGCAGATGTTGGAGGTCGCCTTCTCGCGACGGATGTGCTGCTCGCGCGTCTGGAGCGCCATGCGCAGTGCGGGCTTGCCGCGCGAGTCGTGTGATACGCCGATGATGCGGCCGGGGATCTGGCGCTTGAACTCGTCGCGCGTCGCGAAGAACGCCGCGTGCGGGCCGCCGTAGCCGAGCGGCACACCGAGCCGCTGCGTGTTGCCGACCACGATGTCGGCACCCCACTCCCCGGGCGGTGTCAGCAGCGTCAGCGCGAGCAGGTCAGCGGCGACCGTGACCAGTGCGTCGGCTGCATGTGCACGCTCGACAAAGTCGCGATAGTCGTGGATGATGCCGTCCGTCGCCGGGTACTGGATGAGCGCGCCGAACACGGTGTCATCGAACTCGAACGTCGCGTGGTCGCCGGTAATGATCTCCCACCCGCGTGCGCGCGCACGCGTCCGCACGACATCGATCGTCTGCGGGTGACACAGCTCGGAGACGAAGAAGCGGTTGCGGCTGCGGCCGCGCACGGCCTCCGACATCGCCATCGCCTCGGCGGCAGCCGTCGCTTCATCGAGCAGTGACGCGTTGGCGATCGGCAGTGCGGTCAGGTCGATGACGACGGTCTGGAAGTTCAGCAGCGCCTCGAGCCGGCCCTGCGCGATCTCCGCCTGGTACGGTGTGTAAGCCGTATACCACGACGGGTTCTCGAGCACCTTCCGCAGGATGACCGGCGGCGTGACAGTGTCGTTGTACCCCATGCCGATGTAGGAGCGGAAGACGCGGTTCTGGAGCGCGATAGACCGGATCTCGCGCAGCGCGTCATGCTCGCTCGCGCCGTCCTCTATGTTCAGCGGCTTGCGATGACGTATCGCCTCGGGGATGGCGACATCGATCAGGTCGTCCAGCGACTCGTATCCGATCGCCTCCAGCATCTGCCGGATCTCATCGCGACCTGGACCGTTGTGACGGCGCTGGAACGTGAAGTCGTACTCGGAACTCGTGTCCATCGGGGTCATGCCTTCGAACGGCTTCTCGGGGATATGATGTGCTGCAGTTCAACGCTTGATCTTAGTATACCCGTCAAGCAAGGTGAAGCGCCGGGCGCCAGAGTCGTCGCATGGAGCGGGTGCGGGACTGCCTCTTCCGGGACGGTTGTCGGCGACACCCGGTGCCGCGCTCCAGGCGCAGGATGCGGGGTCCTCGAGGCGAGAGGCGCCCGCGGCGATTCCCAGCCGCATTGAGGGCTGCCGGCCAGGGGGTGAGGTCCGGCCTGCGGGTCATCACGACGGTAGCAGCGGCTCGATGTCGCGCACGACATCCGGCGCGAGCGGGTCGAATTTCCCTATCCAGCGCCGTACCACACGGCCCTCGCCGTCGATGAGGAACGTCTCCGGCACGCCGATCGTGCGGAACTGCCGGGACACGGCATCCGCGGCGTCGTGCAGGATCGTGAACGTGTAGCCGCCCTCCGCCAGGAACTGCCGGATCGTCTCCTCCGCGCCGCGCGAGTCCACCGACACGCCCAGGACGCGCAGTCCGCGCGGGCCGTATTCCTCGTGCAGCGCCTGCAACGCGGGCATTTCCTCGCGGCACGGCGGGCACCACGTGGCCCAGATGTTCAGCAGGACGGGCTGGCCGCGCAGGGAGGCGAGGTGCAGCGAGTCACCATCGAGCACGGGTGCGCCGAACTCCGGCACCGGGTCGCCCGCCGCGAGCGCGCGGTACCGGGTGGTGTCGGGAGAGCAGCCGAGGCTGGCGATCGCCGCGAGGACGGCGATGGCCGTGACAGGGCGACAGATCGTCGGGCGGCCGGTCACGGGGCGCTTCTGGTCTTCGCCCCGGGAACATCTGTGCGGCGGGCAGTGTCTTCAGTGTGCAATGACCGCGTGGTCCGGGTTGCAATGGACGAGTCGAATGGCCGAATGGCCGGATGACGGGTTCCGGATCAACAAGACCATGGAGTATGCGACATAGATAACATAAATTGTCGCTCGCAGGAAACTCCGCCGCGCGACACCTGGCAGGGACGGCGGCGGAGGTATCAACGGGCGGGCAGCCGGCGACAGGCCGGCGAACGCGCTCACAGTCGTACCGCATCACGACCGGTCGGCGGCAATTACGCCGATTTCAAAGCGGTCATGGTGCCCCAACCGGCGCTGCAACGTGGCAGCGGCGGATTCACTCGGCCACTCAGGAGACACAAATGAACAGATTTGTCAGGGCCTCATTCACAGTCGTCGCCGCGGCGCTGGTCTTTACGGCCTCGGACGCACAGGCGCAGATGGGCTTCTCGATTGCAGGCGGACCGAGCATCGCGACGGGCGATTTCGGCGAGGGTCTGGATATGGGCTATCACCTCAAGGGCGCGCTCGGATTCTCCGTACCGATGCTGCCGATCGGCCTCGAGGCAGACGCCATGTGGACACGTTTCAATGCGTCGGATATCGATGACTCGCACATGCAGATCCTGAGCGGCACGCTCAACGCAGTGGTCAACCTGCCGACGCCTGGCATCACGCCCTACCTCATCGGCGGCGTGGGTATGTACAACGGCAAGGCGACGATTATGGGCGAGAGCGGCGACGGCGAGACGGACTTCGGCTTCAATGTCGGCGCCGGCGTACGCATGGGCCTGGTCGGCCTGGGCGGCGTGTTCGCCGAGGCACGGCTGCACAACGTGCTCGGGGACGGCGAGACGGCCCGTTTCATCCCGATCAGCCTCGGAATTCGCTTCTAGATCTGATGTTCTTCCGTACCTGCTGATTCAGGGAGCAGGTACCTGATTGAACTGCCCCCGCGGCCTCGAGTCGCGGGGGCGGTTCGTTTTCCGGGGTCGAAGTCGCGGGACCCTGGAGATCGGGGCCGGGTCCCTGGAGT
>JAGTUV010000104.1 GCA_018224305.1 Gemmatimonadota bacterium | reverse complement strand
GGGCGATCTGACGGGCGTCCAGTTGCTTCGTGATGATGCCGTGATTACCCGCTGGGTACGTCTCGGAACGATGGTCGGAGATTCCGTGGAAGTGGTGAGCGGCCTGCGCGATGGTGACCGCATTCTCGTGCCGGTGCCAGTGCCGCACTCCGCGAACGTTCAGGCCGCACCCGCGCCCGTGGCGGGACGCTAATCATGGGCATCTCCGGCAGAATCGCGCAGGCCTTTCTGCGCTCGAAGCTCACACCCCTGGTGACGCTCGCATCGCTCGCCGTGGGCGGCCTGGCCGTCGTCGCGACACCGCGCGAGGAAGAGCCGCAGATCTCGGTGCCGATGATCGATGTCATCGTGGCGCTGCCGGGTGCAGGGCCGCGTGAGACGGAGAACCTGCTCGCGCGTCCCATCGAGCAGCGCATGTGGGAGATCGGCGGTGTCGATTACGTGTACGGCATGGCCGGCGAGGGCTATGCGATGGTGACCGTGCGCTTCAAGGTGGGAGAGGACCAGGAGAAGAGCGTGTCGAAGGTTCACGCGAAGCTCGCTTCGGTCATGGACGAGGCGCCCGCCGGCGCCATGCCGCCGATGGTGAAGCCGCATTCCATCGACGACGTGCCCATCCTGACGCTGACACTGCACGCCGATGAGTACGGCTCCGATGAGCTCCGCGCGATAGCGACGCAGCTGCAGGATGAAATCGGTACGCTGCCCGACGTCGCGCAGACGGAAGTAACCGGTGGACGCGCCCGTCAGGTCTCCGTCGAACTCGATCCAGCGCGGCTGGCCGCGCACGGTGTCACGCCGGGCGAAGTGGTGATGTCGCTGCAGGCGGCGAACGCACGCCTGCAGGCGGGAGAGCTGGCGACGGGGAACGAAATGCTGCGAATAGACGTGGGCGCGCCGCTCGCGACGCCAGGCGATGTCGGGAGCGTGGTGGTGAGCGCCCGCAGCGGATCGCCCGTGCATGTGCGTGAGGTCGCACGCGTGACGGCGGACTACGGCGAGCGCGACAGCTACGTCACGCACACCGGCCACGACGGCGCGGCGCAGAGTGCGGTCACCA
The DNA here is from genome assembly GCA_018224305.1 of Gemmatimonadota bacterium. GTDB lineage: Bacteria > Gemmatimonadota > Gemmatimonadetes > Longimicrobiales > RSA9 > SH-MAG3. Next base: position 8,199 of record JAGTUV010000104.1, on the reverse strand, counting down.
TCAGCGTGTCCAAGCGCCCCGGCGCCAATGCGACGAAGGTGGCCGACGCGGTACTCGAGCGTGTGGAGCAGGCGCGCGACCGTCTCGTGCCCGCGGACATCGGCGTGACGGTCACGCGCAACTACGGCGCGACCGCAGCGGAGAAGGCGGGTGAGCTGATCCTGCATCTCGCGATCGCAACGTTGTCCGTCACGTTCCTGATCGGTCTGTTCCTGGGCTGGCGCGAGGCGATCGTCGTGCTGGTCGCGGTGCCGGTCACACTCGGTCTCACGCTGTTCGTCTATTACGCGATGGGCTACACGCTCAATCGCATCACGCTGTTCGCGCTCATCTTCTCGATCGGCATACTGGTTGACGACGCGATCGTCGTGGTCGAGAACATATATCGTCACATGAAGATGGGTGACCGTGCTCCGGATGTGGCAGCGGTCGAAGGCGTGGAGGAAGTCGGTAACCCGACGATTCTGGCAACGTTCACAGTCATCGCCGCCATCCTGCCGATGGCGTTCGTGTCGGGCCTCATGGGACCGTACATGCGACCGATCCCGGTCGGCGCGTCGGTCGCCATGCTCGCGTCGCTGGCCGTCGCGTTCATTGTCACGCCGTATCTCGCACTGCGTCTGCTGCGCGGTCACGTGCAGAAACAGCACGACGCGCGGGTCGCGGAGGTGGCCGCCGCCGGAAAGGATGTCACGCACGTCGCAGTGGAGGCGGAGGAAGAGACGCGCTTCGGCCGCTTTTACGGCAGGCTCATGGCGTCGCTGATGGACAGCGGTCGGAAGCGCCGGCTCTTCTATGGCGGCGTCGCCGCGCTGCTCGTCATGTCGGTCGGCCTGCTCGGCATCAAGTGGGTGCAGGTGAAGATGCTGCCGTTCGACAACAAGAGCGAGTTCCAGGTCATCCTCGACCTGCCGGAGGGCACCACGCTCGAGACCACGCAGGCGGCGGCGCAGGACATCGCGGCGTATCTCCACGGTGTGCCTGAAGTGGAGAACACGCAGGTGTACGCGGGCGTGGCCGCGCCGTTCAACTTCAACGGTCTGGTGCGGCATTACTTCATGCGGCGCGGCGCGAACGTGGCAGACATCCAGGTTAACCTCGTCGAGAAGCACCACCGCGACCGGCAGAGTCACGCGATCGCCGTCGACGTGCGGCCCGGCGTCGAGGAGATCGCGGCGCGCTACGGCGCGCGTGTGAAGATCGCTGAGATCCCGCCGGGCCCGCCCGTGCTGTCCACGCTCGTCGCAGAAGTGTACGCTGCCGATGATGCGACACGCGTGGCCGCGGCGGAGCAGGTGATGGGAGTATTCGAGGACACGCCCGGCGTGGTCGACATCGACTGGACGATCGAGTCGCCGCAGCAGACGCGCTCGTTCGCCGTCGACCGTACCGTCGCGGCACGTGCCGGCGCGAACGTGAAGCAGATCACCGAGACGCTCTACCTCGCGCTGTCGGGAAACAGTGCCGGTATTGCGCCCTCGGCGGATGCGCGGGAGGGTACGGCGATCGTGACGCGGCTGCCGCTGGAGAACCGCTCGTCGATCGAGGCGCTGCTGGCGCTGCCCGTCGCCACGGCCATGGGACCGCAGCCGCTGGGGCGGTTCGTGAACGTGCAGGAGGGCGTGCGCGAGAGCAGCCGGATGCGCAAGAACCTGCGGCCTGTCATCTATGTGACGGGCGATGTGGCCGGGACCATCGAGTCTCCCGTCTACGCGATCCTGGAGATGAACCGCAGGCTGGACGACATCCGCGTGAATGGTGCGGAGATCACACGCTACAACGCGGTTCAGCCGGAGCGACTCGACGAGCTCGCCATGAAGTGGGACGGCGAGTGGCAGGTCACGATCGAGGTATTCCGCGATCTCGGACTCGCGTTCGCCGGCGTCCTGCTGCTGATCTATGCCCTGGTAGTGGGCTGGTTCCAGTCGTTCAAGGTACCGCTCGTGATCATGGCGCCGATTCCGCTCACTCTGATCGGGATACTGCCGGGTCACGCGCTCAGCGGTGCGTTCTTCACGGCGACATCGATGATCGGCATGATCGCGCTTGCCGGCATCATCGTGCGCAACTCGATCCTGCTCGTCGACTTCATTCAGCTGGCGCAGGACCGGGGCCGCTCGCTGCGCGACGCCGTGATCGAAGCGGGTGCCGTGCGGTTCCGTCCGATCGCACTTACGGCCGCGGCGGTGGTGATCGGCGGGCTGGTGATGGTGCTCGATCCGATCTTCCAGGGACTGGCCGTCGCGCTCATCAGCGGCGCCGTAGTCGCGACGCTGCTCACCATGGTCGTCGTGCCGCTCCTGTACTGGGAGCTGGAACGGCGCGAGAACACGTTCGAGGAGACGACCGATGAAACTGCTGCTGATCATGTACAGCGGATCCACGTCCCGGCTGGTGCCTGATCTGCTCGAGGCGCACGAGGTGCGCGGCTACACCCGCCTGACGCAGGCGCACGGCGCAGGCGAGACCGGTAAACGCGAGGGTACGCGCGCGTGGCCGGGCGGGGCGGACGTGTACTTCACCATTGTTGCCGGCGAGCGCGTACCGGATCTCACCGACGCATTGCGCGGTGAGGCTGACAGACTGAGCGGCGGCGAGCGCCTGCATGTCGCGGTGCTGCCCACCGAAACATTCTTCTGAGGAGTCCTGATCATGTGTGACGATCGAATCATTCGCCGCTTCGCCGGTACGTTCATCCTCGTCGGTGCCGCCCTGAGCTGGTGGGTGCATCCCGCGTGGCTGTTGTTCGTTGTGTTTGTCGGGCTGAACCTCCTGCAATCGAGCTTCACGAGCTTCTGCCCGCTCGAGCGCATCCTCGGCCGGCTTGGACTGGCCGGGTGCCGCCCGGCAGGGGCGCCTCTGGCAGGCGCGGGGCCTGGTGCCGCCCGCCGGGGCACGTGAACTGATCCGCAGTCGTACCTCATGATCGCGCGCCACGTGATCGTGGGTCGCGTGATCGCGCCGCGTGATCGCGCGGCGTGAGCGGTGCACAAGCGGGGGCAGCGATTATCTTTGAGCCGGCAGCCGGAGCATATTCGAGCCCGGCAGCCGGAGCTCAAGTTCACCTACGCCGCGGGTATCGATGGCGGATGCAGAGATGAGTACGGAACTGGTGGAGCTGGTCGCCGCGCGCTTCAAGGCGCTCGGCGAGCCGGCCCGCCTGCGCATCCTTCAGGCGTTGCGGGCCGGGGAGAAGACGGTGTCCGATCTGATGCGCGACACCGGGCTGAGTCAGGCGAACACGTCCCGGCACCTGCAAATGCTGCATGGGCTCGGCTTCGTGGAGCGACGCAAGGACGGACTGTACGTGCTGTATCGCCTGGCGGATCAGTCCGTCACGCACCTGTGCGATGTCATGTGCGGCCGGCTCGAGCAGCAGCTCGATGCCGATCGTGAGCTGTTCTCATGATCAGCCACTTCCCCACTGGTGTGACGGTGATTGCCTGACTCGAGCCGTCATTCCCTTGCCTACGTTGGAGCAGCTTTGTACACCGTTCAACGCCTGCACACCCGTCCGACAGGAGCCTTCAATGCACCCGAACCGCACCAGCCTCAGCGCCGTCCGCAGGGCAACACGAGTTCTGATCCTTGCCGCCGCGGTCGCAGGCGGGCTCTGCCTCGAGATGCCACTGCATGGCCAGCAGCGCGACAACAATGCCGAGCTGGTCGCGCGGCGGTGGCAGGTGGAGCGCGCACTCGATTCGGTTGCCGTCATCGAGCGCAGGTTCATGATGCCGATGCGCGATGGTGCCCGGCTCATGACCGATGTGTACCGCCCGAGGAACGCCACGACCGGTGTGCCGACGATCTTTGTGAAGACTCCGTACAACTTCAACTACTGGGACGTGCGGACGGGTGCCCCGCGTGACATGAGCGCGGCGCTCGATGCGGTGCGTCGGGGCTATGCGTACGTGGAGCAGAACGAGCGCGGCCACTTCATGTCGGAGGGGAACTGGGACATCCTCGGGCCGCCGACCACGGACGGCTACGACGCGTTCACGTGGATCGCCGCACAGCCGTGGTCGAACGGGAAGGCCGGCACGATGGGCTGCTCATCGACGGCGGAGTGGCAGATGGCGGTCGCGTCGATGGGGCACCCGGCGTTCGCCGCGCTCCAGGCTGCCGGTTACGGCGCCGGCGTCGGACGCGTCGGCGGGTTCTACGAGCAGGGCAACTGGTATCGCGGCGGTGCGGTTCAGATGCTGTTCATCGCATGGATCTACGGCCAGCAGAACCAGGTCCGCCCGCTCTTCGATGCGAGCCTGTCGCAGCAGGATCTGATCGCGGCATCGCGGCTCTTCGATCTCGCGCCGCAGATGCCGCCCGTGGACTGGTCGCAGGCGCTGCGGCACCTGCCCGTACAGGACATCATCAGGGCCGTCGATGGGCCGCGCGGCGTGTTTGCCGATTCCATGCCCGTCGCGACGGGCGGCCGCATGATCCAGCGTACGCCGAACGATCCCGCCTGGTACCGCGGCGGTCTATGGCATGACGACATGCCGATCGGAGTGCCCGGCATGTGGATCATGTCCTGGTACGACGTATCCGTCGGCCCGAACCTCGCCCTCTACAACCATGTGCGCAGCACGGCCGTACCGGAAATCGCGGACCGGCAGTACGCGGTGATCGCGCCGACACTGCATTGCGCGTATCGCCGCGCGAGCGAAGAGACGGTCGTGGGCGAGCGCAACATGGGCGATGCGCGACTCGACTGGGACGCGCTCACATGGGGCTGGTTCGATGCACTGCTCAAGGACAGGGACAACGGCCTGCTCGACACGCTGCCGAAGGTGCAGTACTTCACGATGGGTGCGAACCGCTGGCAGAGCTCGGACACATGGCCACCCGCGGGAGCGCGGCCGCTCACGTACTACCTGGCCAGTGGCGGCCATGCCGGCACGTCGAACGAGGACGGCCGCCTCCAGGATGCGCCGCCGCGCGCGGACGCGCCGGACCGGTTCACGTACGATCCGATGAACCCGGTGCCGTCATACGGCGGCAACGTATGCTGCACCGGCAACGCCGTTCAGGGCGGCGCGTTCGACCAGAGGCAGCTGGAGGAATCCCGCAGTGACATCCTCGTCTATACCACGGAGCCGCTCGCGGAGGGCGTCGAGATCAGCGGGCCGGTCGAGGTGACACTGTACGTCTCCTCCGATGCGCGGGATACCGACTTCACGGTGAAGTTGATCGACGTGGATGCCGAGGGTCGCGCGTACAATCTGGACGAGACCATTCAGCGCATGCGGTACCGTGCCGGCTACGACCGGGAGGTGTGGATGGAGCCCGGCGCGGTGTACGAGGTGGTGCTGGGTCCGCTGACGACGAGCAACTGGTTCGCTCCGGGACACCGCATCCGGATCGAAGTCTCGAGCAGCAACTTCCCGCGCTTCGACCGCAACCTGAACACGGGCGGCAGGAACTACGACGAATCGGATGGCGTCGTCGCGCACAACGCCGTGCATCACTCGGCGCAGTTCCCGTCGCACGTGCGGCTGACGATGGTGCCGGCTCAGCGCTGACGGATCAGAACAATCGGAAGCCGGGCGATACGGGCCGGATGTCGTAGCCCAGGAAGAACGGCCCGTAGGCGATGAGGATGAGTACGACCGCCGCGACGGCCCACCATCCGAGCCGATCGAGTGTGAGCTCCCACCCCGATGTTGCGGGGGTGGTGAGCGTCTCGGAGATCGGTACGTCCATCGGTTCGCCGCCGCGCCGGCCCGCGACGATGGTCATGCCGATCACGAGGAAGAAGAGCATCACGCCGGCGAACATCATCGAGCCGCCGATCCCCGTGAGAATTCCCGGCAGCCGCCAGGCCTCGTTGTAGTAGGAGGCTTCGGCCATGAACGTACGGCGCGGCATCCCCTCCAGGCCGCCGGAAATCATCCCTCGCGCGAAGACGAGCACACCGACGGCGTATACCCAGGCGGAAGCCAGCGCCGTGCGACGTCCCCACAGCGCGCGGCGGGTAAGATACGGCACCAGCCAATAGCCGACACCCATGAGGGTCAGGGCCACGGCCGTTCCGACGGTCATGTGAAAGTGCCCCGGCACCCACGTCGTATTGTGGATCACCTGGTTCATTGTGTAGCTGGCGTTCACCAGCCCCGTCGCGCCGCCGAGAACGAACGTGAGCATCGCGAGGATCTGCGCCGTCACCGAAGGATCGCCCCAGGGCAGCTTCATAATCCAGCCGAGCAGCCCGGTCCCGCCCCGCCGGCGCCCGCCCATCTCCAGGGCCGCGATGACCGAGAAGGCGGTCGCCAGACTGGGAAAGAAGACGCCGAAGGTCAACACGCCATGCAGTGCCTTCATCGTGGTCGATATGCCCGGGTCCGTGTACTGGTGGTGGAGGCCCGTGGGGATCGAGAGCATGAGGAAGAGGATGAAGACGATGCGGGTGTAGCTGTCGCTGATCAGCGAGCCCTGCACCTGCCGCGGAATCAGTACGTACCACGAGACGTATGCCGGCAGCAGCCAGGCGTAGACGATGGCGTGGCCGGTGAACCAGAACAGCGTGCGCGTGAGCAGCGGATCGATCAACTCGGTGAGCCCGAGCGTCCAGGGGAGCTGGAACCCGAGGAACGACACGGCTATGGGCAGCGAGGCGAGGAACCACATCAGGTAGGACGCGACGCAGACATAGGCCAGCAGCGGCGTCCGCCCACCGGGGTTCTCCGCGCGCCACCCGCGCATCGCGCTCCACATGTTGAGCATCGCGAGCCAGGTGCTCACGACCACCAGCACCAGACCGAGGTAGTAGCTCCAGTGCGCCTGGAGCGGTGCGTACGACGTGTACAGCACGCTCGCCTGGTTGCTCACCACCGCGTAGACCGTCAGCACGTTGCCGATCACGAGCGTCACGAAGCTGGCCCAGAGCAACCCCGAGTTCAGCGGTCGGCTGAGCGCGCGCGCGGTCAGGAGAGGCAGGAATGCGTTGGAGAAGGAGAAGGTGAAGATGAGTACGTTGGCGACGCCATGTGCAGTCAGGCCCTGATAGTACGTACTCAGGCCCGGGAACCACCCGATGATGTTGATCCCGGCGTAGGACAGCGCATTGGCAAGGCCGTGAAAGACACCCGCGATCAGCGCGGCGTAGCCGATGTAGAGAGTCCAGCGCAGAACTCGACGCTGGCTGTCCGGGAGTTCGTAGCCCTGCGGGTCGACGACTACGGAGGTCGGGGTCGCCATCACCGCACCTCCCCGTCCGTGCGCGCCGACGTCGCCGCCACCCCGGCGGTGCCTTCCTCCACGATCACCCGCCCCGCCATCATGTGGTGGCCGAGGCCGCAATACTCGTGGCAGATGAGAAGGTACTCGCCCGGCTCCTTGAACGTGTAGCTGTTCTGCGAGATCTGACCGGGGATCAGCATCATGTTCAGACGGGTGCCCTCGACATTGAGGCCATGGATCACATCGGTGGTTGTCGCCGTGAAGACCACCTCGACGCCGGCCGGAACGCGGATCTCCGCCGGCTCGAAGGACCATGCACGCCCGATCACCACCGCTTCGTAGCGCCCGTCCGCAAGCTGCCTCACGCCCGGCGCGTCGAACGGTGGTGTGGTCGTTACCTGCGCCGGATCGATGCGGCCATGGTCGCCCGGCAGGTGGATCCCGATCACTACCGTGGTATAGATCAGCACGGCCCCGCACGCGAGCAGGACCGTCGCGCCGGCGGCGAGGAACGCATTCTCCCACGAGTGGATCTTCATCGGCTCTCCGGTCTTCGTCGTTTAACGTTCGAGCAGGCGCAGATACATGATCACCCAGACAGCGATGATGATCATCAGGATGATCATCACGAGGAAGAGCGTGCCGGGTGCCTGCGGCTCCTCCTCCGGGACAGGCTCGGTATCGCCCGGATCGGGAGAGCCGCTCGCGGGCGGGCGATCGGTCATCAGGAACCTCCTGGCGGGCGCGGGCCCGCGTCGCGCTGCTCGCTCCAGCCCTCGACGAGTCGTCCGACGTACCGCAACAGCAGTACGAATACGATCAGGACGGGGACGGAAAGGAGGAGACGGAGCGGCTCGAAGGTGAGTGAGAAGAGACGATTGAGCGTCTCCCACAGATAGGCGACCAGCACCCCCCCGATGAGGGTCAGCAGGAGGATACCGCCGAAGAGACGGCCGGTGGATGGCTGGCTCGTACGCATTGACCGACTCATTCGGAGCAAGGGGTCATTTCGCGATCGCC
>JAGTUV010000103.1 GCA_018224305.1 Gemmatimonadota bacterium | reverse complement strand
GGCCCTCGGCCCTGATATCGGTCCCGGAAACGGACTCGCCGCTGTTCAACAACAGCGTCCGCCTCGGCGAAGACCCGAGCAGTTGAAAGTTTACCTCCCCCTGCACCGGATTCATGGCCTGGTAGATGTCGACCCAGCCCTGGAAATCTCCGGGATTGTCCCACGCAGGGTCGCAATCATGTATGACACCGATGTGAGCGATATCGATGACCAGCCGGTCAAAGATTATACCGGGCTCATCATCGTCGCCGGGTCCGGTGCCGTCGCCCGAGCACGCGCTGAGCAGGACGAGAAGGAATGCCGTACCGACTGCTGCGAAAGGCTGCGTGCGGTCATGAGCGCGCCGCATCACGGTCGACCGATATTCGTCACGAAGGTCACATTGAACCTGCACCCCTCGTCATTGGAGTTGAACGGGTTCCACACGTCGTCCCTCGTGTAGACTTCATGGGTCCAGGTCCGGTAGTGCTCTCCGGCGCCGGCCGTGGGCAGGCACACGCCTCCTGTCTGCCAGCAGCTGCGGGCCTCGTCCCACCCGATCACCTCGACAAGCGTGGTCCCTGCGTCGACATCGTCCTGGTCCATCTCCCGGAAGACACCCCGCACCATCACTGGACGCGCCGGATCTCTCGGAACCAGAGCCTCGGCGCGGATATGATCCCCCGAGGCAGACTCGCCGCTGTTCAACAGTATCGTCCTCCTCGGTGAAGCAGTGATCAGCTCATAGTCCTCGTTCCCCAGCGCCGGGTTAGTGTCCCGCCAGATCTCGACAAAGCCCTGGAAGTCGCCGGGATTGTCCGACGCAGGATCGCAGTCATGTATGACCTCGATGTGACCGATGTTGAAGCCGAGTTGGTCCGACACCATCCCGGCGCCGGGCCCGGTGCCGTCTGCCCCGCACGCAGAGATCATGAAGAGCAGGCATGCGGTGCCGGGTGCTGGGAGAGGCCGCTGGCTGGTCATGACTCATGCTCCCTGTTGAGTGCCCCGGACCACGGGGCGTTCATTTCATGAAGTACGGAACCGGTTACCTCGCGCCACCACTCTGCGCCCGTCACGATTCGGTGACGCCCAGCCTGAAGACCACATCGAACCTGCACCCCTCGTCATTGGAGTTGAACGGATTCCACACGTCGTCCCTCGTGTGGACGTTTACGGTCCAGGTGGTGGGGACGGTCGCAGGGATGCAGTTCCCATCCACGTGCCAGCAGTCTCTGGCATCCCACCAGCGGAGAGTCTGGGTGAAGTAGGCGCCCGCATCCTCGACGCCGTTGTCCAGCTCAACGAGGGAACCGTACACCACCACGGGACGCGCTTCCACTCTCGCAATCAGCGCCTCGGCCCGGATGGTCCCCAAACCATACTCGCCGCTGTTGAGCGACAGCGTCCGCCTCGGCGAAGACGCGATCGGGCCCTCCTGCCCCTCCACCGGATCCATGTTCTGGTAGATGTCGATCCCGCCCTGGAAATCTCCGGGATTGTCCCACGCCGGGTCGCAATCGTGTGTGACATTGACGTAAGGGATGTCGACGACGATCCGGTCATAGACCAGTTCGGGCTCATCGTCTGGCCCCGTACCGTCGCCCGAGCACGCGCTGAACAGGAAGACGAGCAACGCGGTGGCGGGTGCCGTGAAATGCCGCTGGCGGGTCATGACGCATGCTCCTGAGAAGGGGTACGCTCCGGGACGGCGCTCCATGGCACCGTCGAAGAGTGCTGTCCCCACCACTGGGGCTCATCTCATGAAGCACGGGAACCGGCTACAGGTGATCACTGTCGGTTGAAAAGGGATTTGCGGCGGATGTTTCGGCGGCGGTATTCTTCACCCATGGCGGAGCACTCTGAGGATGTGACCGAGCTTCTCCTGAGGCTGGGCGGGTCGGGGCCCGAGGCCCTGGACATGCTGTTCGACAGGTTGTACGGCGAACTCAAGGCCATCGCCGCCCGGCGCCTCCAGTCGGAGCGCGACGGCCATACCCTTAGCGCCACGGCCCTGGTCAACGAGGCCTACCTGAAGCTGGCGGACCTCGATCGGCTAACGTGGAAGAACCGCGCTCAGTTCTTTGCGATCGCCGCCCGGGCCATGCGCCGGATCCTGGTCAACCACGCCCGCGAACACCAGGCTGGCAAGCGAGGCGGCGACGCCAGGATGATCACGCTCCAGCCCGGCATGGCCGATGAGCCCGCCCTCGCCGAGTTCTCCTGGTCCGACGTCATTACTGTCGATCGCGCTCTGGCGGAACTGGAAAAGCTGAGCGAACGACAGTCCCGCGTGATGGAACTGCACCTCTTTGCCGGCCTCACGCACGAGGAAGTCGCCGGCATCCTCGATGTCTCCGTGCCGACCGTGCGCAGGGACTGGCGCCTCGGTCGGGCCTTTCTCGCCAGGGCATTGTCCTGACCCAATCGGCGTTCCGATCGCAGCGCGTTGTGCCGCGCGTGCGCGTCGGCGCGATGTGAAGCGCATCCGTGCGCGGCGGCGCGACGTCACATATGGCCCACCCTGCCTCCTCATGGGCGCGGTGCATGACACACGTCGTATGCCGCTGTCTAATCGTAACCGACGCATCCCGGCACCGGGGTCGGCGCTAACCTGACGTCGCATGACGACGTGAACTCTATACCGGCAGCGGCAAAGGGCAGGGTGGAGTCAATCTGACGGCGCGCCGCGCCCACCAGCCCTTCCCGTCGGGGCTGCCAAGCGGCGAGTCCGCCGCCGACCCCGCCGCCGCTACAACCTTACATTTGCCGCACGCCTGAATACTGAATGGAGGATTCGCCGCGCCATGCGCGGCGAAATTTCCATCAGAGCCGGGACCGCGAAGGTCAATGGAAACTTCGCAGCGCATGGCGCTGCGAATCCTCCAACCTCTCGGTCGCGGCGCACTGAATGGACGATTCACCGCGCCATGCGCGTATTGCGCCCGCGACGGTGTTCGCCCGCATTTCGGCCCACAGGAGGGGACGGTCGCGGTCACTCGGACCGCAGCGCCACCGCCGGATCCACTCGCGATGCACGCAGCGCTGGCACCCAGCTCGCCAGGAGCGCGGCGAGTACCAGCAGCGCCGCGGCGCCGCCCAGCGCCAGCGCGTCCGTGCCCGGCACGCCGAACAGCAGACTCTCGAGCACTCGCGCCACGGCCAGCGTCATCAGCAACCCGATGGCGACACCCCACCCCGCCAGCACGACGCCCTGTCGCAACACCAGCCCGAGCACGCGCCGTTGCGGCGACCCGAGCGCGAGCCGGATACCGATCTCGCGCGTGCGTCGCGCCACACCGTACGCAGTCACACCGTAGATGCCCAGCACTGACAGCAGCAGCGCGACCATGCCGAGACTCGCCGCCACGACGAGCGCGATGCGCTGCGGAAACAATCCGATCGCTGTGTGCTCCTCCATCGTCTCCGAGACGAGCACGGGCAGGGCGGGATCGAGATCCGCAACCACATCGCGGATCGGCGCGGCGAGCCCGGTGCCCGCCCCCGCCTGTGCTGCGCCCGACACTCGCGATGTCCCGGAGGTCCGTGCTGCGCCCGACGCCTTCCCCGCGCCCGGCCCGGCACGCACCAGCAGCGACATCTCGCTCGAGTAGCGTTGTGCGAACGGTACGTAAATGAAGCCGCGCGGCTGTTCGCCGAGCGTGCGATACTTCGCGTCGCGCGCGATGCCGATCACGGTCACAATGCGCCCGGTGTTCGTGAACGTCTGGCCGACGGCGTCACCATCCCAGATGTGATCGGCGAGCGTCTGATTGATGATCGCCACATCCGCTGCACCGGACCGGTCGGCATCGCTGAAGTTGCGTCCGGCGACGAGCGGTATGCGCATCACGTCGAAGTAGTCCGGTGTGACGATGTTCCAGTCCGCGTCCCAGCGCCCATCCTCGCGCGTTGACTCGCGCCCCGCGACCGCGATACCGCCCAGTCCGAAGCTGCCGCCGTCGAGCGGAATCATGCGCGAGAGAGCGACGTCTTCGGCACCCGGTATCGCGGCGGCACGCTCGAGCAGTGCGTCCGCGAACTGCCATCCTGATGTCGAGTCGTGATTCGTCAGTCGGAAGTCGAGCGTCGCGATCTGCACGCCGCGCGGATCGAAGCCCGGGTTTATCGAGTTCGCCTGCACGAGCGCGCGCGTGAACAGTCCACCGACCACCAGCAGCAGCATCGAGAACGCCATCTGTGCGACGAGCATTCCGTTGCGCAGACGCAGCCGTGATCCGTTTCCTTCCCCGCGCAGTCCCGGCACGAGCGATGGACGTGTGCTCTGGAGCGCGGGCGCGAGTCCCGCCAGCACACCCGCAACGAGCGACACCGCGAGCGCGAACGATAGCGCACGCACGTCGATCTGCGGATCGATTGCAAGCTGCATCGGCAGGCGCGGCACCAGCGACATCAGACCGGTGAGCAGCCAGCGCGCAAGCAGCACGCCGAGCGCGCCCGCGATCAGGAACAGAAGCACACTCTCGGTCAGCAGCTGGCGCAGCAACCGCCCACGTGATGCACCGATCGCAAGTCGCACACTGATCTCCCGTCGGCGCGCGGCCGCGCGTGCGAGCAGCATCCCCGCCACGTTCGTTCCCGCGACCAGCAGCACGAGGCCTGCGAGCGCGAGCAGGAAGAACATGAACGCGTTCACGATGCCCTGGAAGTCGCCCGGGAACAGCGATGCCGGTGCTACTGCGACACCCTGCGTGCGGTTCGACTCGGGGTAGCTCTGCTCGAGACGCGTCGCGATCGTGCTGAGCTCCGCCTGCGCCTGACCGACGCCCGCGTCCGGCGCAAGCCGCCCGATCGCCATCAGCCAGACATTGCGCCGACCCGTCAGCACGCCGTCCTCCACGCCGAGCAGTGGCGCGGCCATGACCGGCGCCCACAGGTCCGGCGCCAGCACCACCGGCCCGCGGAACCCTTCCGCCGCCACACCCACCACCGTGAACGACGACCCGTTCAGCACGATGCCGCGGCCGACGATCGCCGGGTCGCTGGCGAACCGATGGCGCCAGAAACTGTGGCTCAGCACGACGACTGGATGCGAGCGAGGCGTGCGGTCCTCCTCGGGAAGGAAGAAGCGTCCGACCGCGGGCCGAACCTGGAGCACATCGAAGAAATTCCCACTCACGATGCTGCCGTCCACCGCCTCACCGCCGTCCGGGCCCGCCAGACTCAGCGGCCGCGGCGAGTACTGCATCGCGGCGAGCCCGGAGAGCGTGGTGCTGCCATCGCGGTAGTCGACGTAATTCGGGTACGACATGTTGTCGAAGCCGCGTCCGTCATTGGTCCGGCCCACGCTCACGAGCCGGTCCGGCTCGCCGACGCCCGGCGGCGGTGACAGCAGCAGCGCATTCACCAGCGAGAAGATGGCCGTCGTCGCACCAACACCGATCGCGAGCGACAGGATGGCCGTGAGCGCGAACACCGGACCGCGCGCGAATCCGCGCATGGCATGACGTGCGTCCTGGACGATGCTCTCGAGCATGGGGCCCTCGCCTGTGGCGGGAACGCGAAGCCGGGCGGAAGAGGGCGTGCCTGCGCGGGCAGCTCTCCCCGGGATCCATCGGCTTCAGCACAGGACCGTCCGTACGGGGTCAGGCGTCGGAAAGTGTCAACCTGCAGGGGACTTCCCGGTGAGGCGGCGCTGATCAGCGGAGGGCCAGCGCGCCCGGGCACGTGGGCGCGAGTATCCGCACACGGACCGCGCCGCCCGCTACCATGGGGCGTTTTCCGCGTTGAGCCCGACCGGTTACGGCGCACAACGACCGGTTACGGCGCACAACGACCGGTCACGGCGCGGCGACGTCACTTGTGGCCCACCCCTCCTCCACGCGGGTGCGGTGCAAGCGACACGGCGTATGCCGCTGTCCAAGTCTACCCAGGGCGCCCCTGCACGGGGGTTGGTGCAGCGTGGACCGCGCCTGACGACGTCGGTTATATACCGGTCGCCGCAAAGGGCAGGCTGGACCCAATCCGACGGCGCACCCGCCATTACGCCTTCAACCGACTGCTCCCTCACTCACCGTTCGGTCACGATCAGTACGTGAACAGCAGCGCGATCGGCGGAAGTTCAAGACGAACTCGTGCTCATCCGCACCCGCCCGCTACATCCATGGCTCGTCCGCCGTCGGACCGTAGATCGACGGCACCTTCCCGCCCGCCATGCGAAGGTAGATGGAGAACTGGCCGCGGTGATGGATCTCGTCGTGCAGCAGGAACCAGAGCCATTCGAACCGCGTCATCTCGCCCATCTGCTTCGGCCCGACGAAGAACGAGACCTTGTCGTGCAGCTCTTCTTCCGGCGTTGCATCGATCAGGTCGCGGAACAGGCGCTGGGCGTCCTCGAGCGCCTCGAGGAGTGCATCCCACGACTCCGGCGGCTCCGGCATCTCACCCGACATCAGCTCCTGGAGCTGGTTCTGATAGACGGCCGTGCCGAGCCCGCGCTCGACGACGAACACCCACGCCAGCTCGCGGGCCGTCCTGCACGTCGGGTGAGGCCGCATGTCCAGCTGGTCGGCGGGGTACGCGCGCAGCACCCGCATCGTGGTCCGGTGCTCCCTGTCGAGTGTCGTCAGGAACTGCTGCTTCGGTGTGGCATTCGCGACGTCTGCTTTCGCTGACATGGACGACTCCGGTGAGAGATTGGCAGGATGCTGATGCTGTCGGCCCGGGGGGATACTGTCAAGGGCGGCTCCGCGGGTTTCCGTCGAGCCCCTGCGCGTCCACTTCCCGATCCACTCCGATCGCGTTCAGGAACCCGGCATCGTGACTCACCAGCATCAGCGCGCCATCGTACTCACGCAACGCCGCCTCCAACGCCTCGAGCGCGTCGAGATCCAGGTGATTCGTCGGCTCATCCAGCACCAGCAGCGACGGCGTGCGCGCCCCTCCGAGCACACAGCAGAGCGATGCCCGCAGACGCTCGCCGCCGCTCAACGTGCCCACCGTCTGCAGTGCCGCAACATCGGAAAACAGGAACCGCGCCAGCGCGTAGCGCACCTCTGTCGCATGCATCGCCGGATGAAACATGCGGAAGTTGTCGAGCACGGACAGTGACGGATCCAGCCCCGCGCCGTCCTGGTCCAGCCACGCAACCTCTTCGTCCGGCAGACGACGCATCGCGCCGGCATCCGGTTTCATCCAACCCATCGCGACACGCAGCAGTGTGGACTTGCCGCTGCCGTTCGCACCCGTGATCGCCACGCGCTCCGGTCCGACGATGCGCAGCGACACACCATCCAGCACCGCGCGCGCTGCACCGGGATACCGCACGATCACGTCATCCATCTCCAGCACCACGCGACCTGCGGGCAGTCCCGACGACGCGACGCCGAACCGCGGTCGCTCACGTTCCTCGACGCGCTGCCGCGCTGCACGCGCACGATCACGTCGCTCTTCCACCTCGCGCTCGCTGATCGCACTCACGTGCGCACTGGTCTTCTGAGCATTCGCCTTGCGCGCGTTCAGCAGAATCTTCGGCATGTTCGCGGTCGCACGACTGCGACGTCCCTTCGCATCGCGGTGTGCCTGCCGCTCGCGTATGTCGCGCGCATCACGCTCCGCTTTCCGAAGTGCGGCCTTCGCACTGTCCAGCTCGCGCACCGCTGCGGTTTCCTCCGCAGTGCGAAGGCTGCGATACACGTCGTAGTTGCCGCCATACACGCGCACGCCGGTCGTGGACAGTTCGACGATGCGATCCACGCGACGGAGCAGTGCGCGGTCGTGACTCACGCACAGCAGGCCACCCGTCCATCGCTCCACGAACTCATACAGCGCCGCTCGGTTCGCGGCATCGAGATGATTGGTCGGTTCGTCGAGCAGCAGGAAGTCCGGCCGTCCGAGCGCCAGACCCGCGAGCGCCACACGCGTCCCTTCGCCTCCACTCACCGCGCCGACCGGACGCTCGAGGGCGAGATGACCGAGACCGAACCGCGCGAGCACCGCGGTCGCACGCTCCGGCAGGTCCCAGTCGTCGCCGACCAACTCGAGGTCGGCCCCGGTGCCAGTGCCTGACGACATGCGACGCAGTGCTGCCAGGCGCTCGTCGATGCGCAGCACACTCGAGAGCGGAGCATCAGGATCCGGCCGGAATTCCTGCGGCAGCACGGCCACCGCACACGCGCGATGCACCGTGCCGGATGACGGCACCAGCTCGCCCGCGAGCAGGCGGACGAGCGTGGTCTTGCCAGACCCGTTGGGGCCGATGACGGCCGTGCGTTCCCGGCCGAAGGAAAGTGTCAGATCGTGGAAGAGCGCGCGGCCGTCAGCCGACGAATACGCCAGCCGCTCGGCAACAATGCGCCCGTCGCTCACAGATGTCGTGGTTGTCATACGGATACACTCCGGTCCTGTTGGTCAATGTGTGAACACCGATCAGGACCATCCGCATGCAGACCTCTGCGTTGAATCGAAACGTCCCTCCGGTCCGGCGCATCGAGGCGATGCACCGCCGGCGGGCGTGAACATCATCGCGAAGTTTGCGAAGCGGGTCAAGGGATCTGCCGGGATCGGACGTCGCCGGGGCGCGTGCTCGCCCCGTAGAACCACCAGGCGGATCCGCGCACAACTCCGTCCGCCGCCCGGGCTGCAACCACGTTCCGGCTCCTGCACCCTTCCCACGACCGCGCGATCTCCGTACACTCCCGCCTGCTTCAGCACGCCGAAACGGCGTCCGTCAGACTGATCTCGGGGAGGAAACAAATGAACGACAGTGTCCGCAGCGCCATCAACGACCAGATCAACAGGGAGTTCTACGCCGCGTATCTGTACCTGGCCATGGCGGCGCATTTCGACGAGGAGGCGCTGGCTGGATTCTCCGGCTGGATGAAACTGCAGGCGCAGGAAGAGCTGGGCCATGCCATGCGGCTCTATGGGTATCTGCTGGAGCGCGGGGCGCGCGTCGAGCTGCAGACCATCGAGGCGCCGCCGGTCAAGTTCGGCTCGCCACTGTCGATCGCGGAACAGGCGCTGGAGCACGAGCGCCAGGTCACGAAGAGCATCAACAGCATCTACGCGCTCGCGAACAAGGAAGGCGACTACGCGACGCAGGTGCAGCTCCAGTGGTTCGTGACGGAGCAGGTCGAGGAGGAGCACACGGCGGAAGGGATGGTGGAACGGCTGCGCATGGCCGGCGACAATCGCGCGGCGCTGCTGATCCTGGACCGCGAGGTCGCCAGCCGGTCATCGGCCGGGTAGATCAGGCGAATCGAAGCCCGCGGCGCGGATCGAAAGTCGGCGCGGATAACCCTGGCGGCGCCGCGCATCGCCGGTCACGTCGTCACGGCGGCCACATCAGCGGAACGAGCGTCATGATGACGACGAACGCAACGAGCGTCATGGGCCCGCCAATGCGCACGTAGTCGGTGAAGCGGTAGCCACCCGGTCCCATCACCAGCAGTTGAGCCGGATGCACCGGACTCGCGTAGCTGGCCGAGGCGGCGAGTGCGACGGTCATCATCAGCGTGTATGGGGAGATGCCTGTGCTCGCGGCGGCACTCAGCGCGACCGGGCTGATCAGCACGACGACCGCGGGCGCGGGGATCATCTGCGCGGCGATGACGGTGAGGAAGAACAGGCCGGCCATCATCGCGCGGGGTCCGAGATCTCCGAGCGAGCCGAGCACGTTCTGGGCGACGAGTGCTGCGGCGCCACTCTGGTCGAGTGCAACGCCCAGCGGCAGCATACCGGCGATGACGAAGACGGCCTGCCAGTCGATGGCGCGGTAGGCTTCGTCCATCGAGATACAGCGCCCGAGGACCATCGCGACGGAGCCGAGCACTGCGGCGATCGTGATGGGCACCCAGCCGAGCATCGCTGCGAGCAGTACTGCGGCCATGATGGCGGCGGCGACGGGTTCCTTCTCGGGCCGCGGCGCGCGTGCGGCGCTCTCATCGAGGACGACGAAATCGGGATCGGCTGCGACCGCCTGGATGCGGCCGCGCGGACCGTACACAAGCAGCGCATCGCCGAAGCGCAGCTCGACGTCGCGCAGCTCCGTGCGGAACGGCTTTCCCTCGCGCCATACCGCCAGCACCGTGAGGCCGTAACGGTCGCGGAAGTGCAAGTGCCCGAGCGTGCGGCCGGAGAGCGTGGTGCGCGGCGACAGCACGACCTCGGTGATCGTCATGTGCAGCGATTCGAGTTCCTCGACCTGCGCGGGTGTCTGCGCCAGGATCTCGAGGTTCTGGAGTCCGGCCATCACGTCGAGGTCGGCGCGTGAGCCGTGCAGCAGCCAGATGTCGTCCGCCTCGACCGTCTCGTCCGGATGCGGCATCACCATCAGCGTGACGCCACGCACGGCGCCGATGGCCGTGAGGCCGAACGCGTTGCCGAGCCGGCTCTCGGCGAGCGTGCGACCGGCGAGGACGGAACCGGCCGGGACGCGGACGGGCACCAGCTCCGACTCGATGCCATAACCGGCCGCTGCCTGCTGCCACAGCACGAACTGCAATCCCTCGACGCGGCCGCTCTCCTCCAGCGCCAGCAATCGCTCGCGTTCGCCCTGGAGCAGCAGCGTGTCGCCCGCCTGGAGACGCAGCCGTCGCAGCTCGTGATGCCTGGTGCCATCCTGCCGCTGTACCGCCCTGACGTGCACGCCATGTTCACGGCGGAGACGACCTTCGGCCAGCGTCAGGCCCTCGAGCGGCGAGCCCGCGCCGACGCGCGCTTCCGCCACGACCAGCCGGCCGGCCAGCTCCTGCATGGTGCTGTCGAACGGTTCGATGATCAGGTGCTCGCGGCCGTGCAGCGCGTGCAGGTGGTCGGGCAGTCCGTGCAGGATCAGCACGTCGCCCGCCTGAAGCTTTTCGTCCGGCGTCGGTGCGCGTTCCACCCGATCGCGCCGGCGGATGCCGAGCACCGTCAGATGCAGTGCGGAGCCGAGCCGGCTCTCCGCGAGCGTTCGGCCGACCAGCGGGGAGTCGGGCTTCACGCGCGCGGTGAAGAGGTGCTCCTGAAGCGCGTACGAACTCGACAGCGCGCTGCCTCGGGCCTCGCCGGACACGTCCCGATCCGGCAGCAGGCGCCGGCCGCCAAGCACCATGAACAGGACGCCCGCCGTGAGGATCGCCGCCGTGATCGGTGTGAACGCAAGCAGCGAGAATGGCTCCAGCCCGGCGTCGCGGAGCGCTTCAGTGACGAGGATGTTCGGCGCGGTGGAGATCGCCGTGAACGGGCCGCCCAGCAGACAGCCGAGCGACATCGGCAGCAGCAGCCGCGATGGCGGACGACGCGTGCGTCGCGCAATGTCCATCGTGACCGGCAGCATGATCGCTGCCACCGTCACCGTGTTGATCAGAGCCGACAGCAGCCCCGACGCGACCATGAGCGCGACCATGAGCTGAAGCTCTCCGCCCTGCGACATCCGGCGGATCGGACGGCCCAGCCGGTTCGCGATGCCGGTCCGCGTGAGCCCGGCCGACAGGATGAACATCGCCCACACCGTGACAACTGCGGGACTGCTGAACCCGGCGAGCGCCTGCTCCGTGGTCACGAGCCCGGTGAGCGCCAGCGCGCCGAGCACCAGCAGCGAGACCACGTCCATGCGCATCGCGCCACTCGCGAACAGCAGCAGAGCGACGGCGAGGATGCCGAATACGAGTGCGATCGAAGGGGTCACGCCGTGCGTGCTCCAGTGGTGTGGCACTGACTGCGGTCGGGGTCGCCGGCCAGTGCGTCCGCGAGAGCGGGCAGCACCACACCGAGCGCGGCGTCCACCTTCACGGCAGCGACGTCGTCGGCGCGCGTGGGTCCGCGATTGACGATGGCGATGGGGATGCCGTCATTGCATGCACGGTAGATGAAGCGGCGACCGGAGTACACCGCGAGCGACGATCCCGTCACCAGGAGCACGTCGCCCTGCTCGAACACGCGCCATGCATCGGCGACGACATCCGCGGGCACGTTCTCGCCGAAGAACACGACATGCGGCTTCATGATGCCGGCGCACGCATCGCATCCGGGCACACGGAACGTGTTCAGCAGCTCCGGCGGCAGCTCCGCATCGCCATCGGGCGCGGATGCGACACCATCAGTGCGCTCGAGCGCCGGCCAGCGCGCGTTCAACTCGAGCAGTCGCTGCTGGAACGCGTCGCGAGTGACCGTCGCACCGCAATCAATGCAGCGCACCGCCGCGAGCGAGCCATGCAGCTCCACGACGCGTCGACTGCCGGCCGCGTGATGCAGGCCGTCCACGTTCTGCGTGATCAATCCCGCGACATGATCCGACTGCTCCATGCGGGCGAGCGCGAGGTGACCGGCGTTCGGGCGCGCGGCGCGCATGCGCGGCCAGCCGACCGTGCTGCGCGACCAGTACCGCACGCGCGCCGACTCGCTTCGCGCGAACTCCTGATACTGCACGGGCGCGCGTCGCGGCGGTGCACCCG
>JAGTUV010000102.1 GCA_018224305.1 Gemmatimonadota bacterium | reverse complement strand
TTCTTCCGCGCGGAAATGCGCGACATCGCGGCTGCCGGATGGTGCGATGACGTTCAGGTCACCACCCGCCGCGGGAACCCACACGAACTGGCCGCCGAGCGTCGGAAAGAATCCGCTGGCGACGCCCTCCTTCAGGTCGCGCGCGGCGGCACGGGATGCAACGATGCGGGAACCGTCGGGTGTCCAGGCCAGGTTGGTGTAGAGCGCGGCACTGCGCGTGAGTTGCGTCGGCCGTGCGTTCCCGGTCGTTGCGACGCGCATGATGTGGCCGCCCTCACCATCCCCCCACGTCACGAAAGCGAGCGACCGGCCGTCCGGCGACCAGGCGGGTTGGAACTCGCCCACATCCGTGTTCGTCACGCGGCGCGGTGTGCCTTGCAGGGCAACCTCACCGATCGCGTTGATCGTGATGTCCTGCAGCCATAGCCGGTCGAACGCCACGAAGGCCACTCGCCGGCCGTCAGGCGATGTCGCCGGGTTGCGGATCTGCTTCGCGATGACGTTCTCAGCCACGTCCACCGCGTAATCGAACTTCACTTCCGGTCCAATGTCGAGCTTGACGTCGGCTTCGAATGCGATCTGCGTCGCTTCACTGCGATCGACGGGAACACGCCAGATGCCGCCGCCGTACGAGACGATGACGAAGCGCGAGTCCGGCGTGAAGCTGTAGCCGGGCAGCACATCGAGCGGCGCGCGCGACTCCAGTTCGTCGCGCTGAACGGGATAGGCGAGCCACTCCTCATCGCCCGTGTGGAGATCGCGGAGACGCAGACCGGTTTGCGCGGCCTCGCGCGTGCCGTATACCAGCCATCTGCCGTCCGGCGAGAGTGCGGGCCGGAACGCGGAACCGTACCGCGACGACATCACCGTGGACGTGCCCGTCTGCCGGTCGTAGCGATAGAGCTGGTACTGCGGGAACAGTGCGTTGTACTGCCAGTCGCCACTGCGGCCGGCATACCAGATGTAGCGGCCGTCAGAGCTCCATGCGCCACCGAGCGTTTTCAGTGTCGCGGGCGTCCGGATCAGCGGAATCGGACTGCGGCCGTCCACGTGGTGGAGTTGCAGTTTCGCCGCGCCGCCGAGTCCGCCCGAGCGGCTCACGAGGATGTATGTGCCATCCGGCGACCAGTCCGGCGATACATAGAGCGACGAGTTGCCCTGCGTGACCTGTGTGGTATCGCGCAGGTCGAGGGACAGCGTCCACACGTTGTCGCCGCCGCTGCGGTCGGATACGAATACGATCTTCTCGCCATCCGGGCTGAAGCGCGGCTGGGCATCGAACGGCGCACCGCTCGTGAGCCGCGTCGCGCGTCCTCCCTCGATCGGCATCGTGTAGATGTCACCGAGCAGGTCGAACGCAATGGTCCGGCCGTCCGGACTCACGTCGAGAGACATCCATGTCCCGGACGTCGCGGTGAACTCGGCCTTGCGCGATGCTTCGAGTGGCAACGGCTTCTCACGTGCGCTCGGCCCACCGCCACCCGGAGCTTGGGCAAAGGCCGGTGTTGCGAGCGCAGCGCAGAGCGTAAGTGCGACCGCGACCAGGCCACCGTGCACAGCGCCGAACGCGCGTGCACCGCCGAACGCGCGCGCACCGCCGAACGCGCGTGCACCGCTGGAGACGGCGGCACTGCGCGCCGTCGATCCGCTGCTTCCATGAGAGCGGTTCATCGCACACCTCCACGCACGCCGTTCTGCACGCTCGGCGCGGTGCTGCGCCACGGCTCCTGCGCCGCCGTTCGAGCTTCCGGCCACACTTCATCGAGTGTGTTACCGTCGTACAGTCGTCCGTTCTTCATCACGTACCGTATAGTGTTCGTGTTGCGGATGTTGTCGAGCGGGTTGCCATCCAGTATCACCAGGTCGGCGAGCTTGCCGGTCTCGATCGAGCCGAGATCACGGCCGAGACCGATGGCTTCTGCGCCCAGGATGGTCGCGGCGCGCAGGGCATCATGGTTGCTCATGCCGCCGCTCTGCATGGCCCACACCTCCCAGTGGTAGCCGAGACCCTGGAGCTGGCCATGGCTGCCGACGCCGATTCTGCCACCGGCCTCCACCAGATCCTTCAGCCACGCCGCATGTCGCTTGAACGAATACTCATCCTCATGGAACCAGCCGCCCGGACCGGGGCCCGGGTTCCTGCGCCTGATCTTCGCGTTCAGCTCTTCGGCCGGCGTGAAATACTTCAGCTTCTCATCGCCGATCACGTTCTCGTTCGTGTAGAAGTAGTTTTCCGCCCACGGCCCGCCGTAGGCGACGAGCAGAGTGGGAGTGTTCACCGTGCGGGAGGTCCTGAACAGCTCGACGACATCGCGGTATGCGGGGATGATCGGCAGCGTATGCTCGATGCCCGGGTAGCCGTCCATCGCGTGTGTCATGTTCAGCCGGTAGTCCAGTCCGCCTTCCGTCGTCGGCATCAGGCTCAGCTCGCGCGCGGCCATGATCAGCCACTGCCGCTGCTGGCGATTGCCCGCCATGTACATCTTGAATGTCTTCGTGTCGTAATAGTCGCTGTAGCGACGCAGCGTGTAGCGCGCATCTTCGAGGTTGCGGATACCGGCCGTCCAGAATACGCCGGGGCCCGTGGAATAGACGCGCGGCCCGGGTATGTGGCCTGCATCGACGCGGTCGGCATACGTGAGCACGTCAGTCGTGGCCGTCTGCGGATCGCGAGTGGTAGTGACGCCATAGGCGAGGTTGGCGAGATAGATCCACGGCCGGTTCCAGTGCATGCCCCAGAGGTTCCACATGTGTGCGTGGACGTCAATGAAACCGGGCACGATCGTGCGGCCGGTGACATCGATCACACGTGCGTCGGCGGGTGCGTCACCGCGCGGGCCGACACTCACGATGCGGTTGTTACGCACGAGCACATCGGCATTCTCGATGACCTCCGGACCGCGCATCGTGACAGCGCGAGCGCCTCGCAGCAGGACCGTGCCCTGCGGTATGTCGCGTGGTGCGGCGATCTCGATGCGCCGCTCGTTCGGACGGTAGGCATCCGCACCGGTTGCGGCGTCGAGGTCGTACGTGACGAGTGCGTTGCCGATCGACCAGTGCACGCTGCGGCCGTCACCCGCCCAGGACGCGAACTCACCACCAATGTCGGTGAGGCGACGGACGGGCATGGCTGCGCTGTCGGGCGCACTGACCATGACCGTCGGCGCGGCTGCGCCGGTCTTCGCCACGTGAACGGTGTAGACCTGGCCGTTCGCGACGGCAAGCGCGAGGTCGCCGCGCGGCGCCATCATCACGAAGTCCGCGCTCGCCATCGGCACGCCGGGCTCGCGGCTGAAGTCGGTGCGCGGCATGGCGAGATGGGCATACGGCGAATATTCGTACGGTCCGGGCGTGATCGGCAGACGCCACGTCACGCGCAGGTGCTGCTTCACGTCCGTGTTGTCCCAGCGCATCGACGACAGGGCGAGGGTTGGCGGCTGATAGCCGGGCATGCCGGGCTCGCCGATGGCCGGTGTCGGACCGTAGCTGAAGATGCGGTCCTGATCGTTCGTGAAGTGCGGACGCCGCCGGCCGTTCGTCGGACCGATGACAGTGACGTCACCGCCGTTCGACGGCAGCCACACGAACTCGGCGCCGAGGCCATCGAAGACGAATGGATCGATGGCTTCGCGCAGGTCGCGCGCGGCAGCACGTATTGCGATGACTCGCGCTCCGTCCGGTGACCACGCCGGCTGCTGATAGAATGCCGGCGCACGGGACAGCCGCGTCGGTGTTCCGCCCGCGGCAGGCGCGCGCATGATATGGCCGTGCTGATCGTCCCATGTGACGAACGCGATGTGATTGCCGTCCGGTGACCAGGTCGGATAGAACTCGCCGATCTCCTGCCGGGTCACCCGGCGCGGCGTGCCGTCCGGCAGGTCCATCACGTACAACCGGTCGAGCGCGGTGAACGCGATGCGTCGGCCGTCCGGCGACGCTACGGCGTCACGGATCTGCTTGACCGTGAACGAAGGCGTGTCCTCGATCCGGTACTCGAAATCGACCTCCGGTCCGATCGCAACGTCGGCGCGGGCGGAGAACGGAATGCTCACGGCATCCGTGCCGTCCACCGGTACGCGCCAGAAGCCGCCGCCGTACGACATCACGATGCTGCGCGAGTCCGG
>JAGTUV010000101.1 GCA_018224305.1 Gemmatimonadota bacterium | reverse complement strand
TTCTGGGGCCATAGCTCAGCTGGGAGAGCGCCTGCTTTGCAAGCAGGAGGTCATCGGTTCGATCCCGATTGGCTCCACTGATCCCTCCACGCGAGGCTGTCCCCCCTGACCGGTTCCCATTAATATCTCTGGCTGTAATGCGGCCGGGCGCCGCGGGGGCGGCGCCCACGGGAAGCCCGGCGTGCCGCACGCCGGCGCCGAGGCGCGCATGAGAATGGACGTCGGAATCGAATCTGTGGGGTGGGGGTAGACATGCGGGTCACGGCGGTCCGATGCGGAAGCTGACGAACGGGCTGATACGCGTCGGCGAGGCGGCGGTGCTGGCGGGCCAGATCGTACGGGTACTGCCGCGACCGCGACTCTATCTTGATTCTGCGCTGCAGCAGGCGTACCTGATGGGGATCCAGTCGCTGCCGCTGGTTCTCATCATGGCGTTTCTCGGCGGCGCGGTCACATCGCAGCAGACGGGCGCGCAGTTCGCCGGCGGCCTGCCGCTGTGGGTGATCGGCAGCGTGCTCGCGGCGAGCGTGATCACGGAACTGGGTCCCGTGCTTACGGGCATCGTGATGATGGCGCGGGTCGGTGCGGCGATCGCCGCCGAGCTGGCGTCCATGAAGGTGACGGAGCAGATCGACGCACTGGTCGCGATGGGTCGCGATCCCGTTGCGTTCCTGGTCGTACCGCGTGTGGTCGGCGGCCTCATCGCATTCCCGCCGCTCGTCATTCTGGCGAATGCGATGGGCCTGGCCGCCGGTTATTTCATCGCGCTGCTCGTGGTGGACGGCATGACATCGGCCGACCTGATCTACGGGATGCGCTTCTACTTCCGTACCTGGGCGCTGATCTTCTCCGTGCTGAAGGGGGCTGTGTTCGGCTTCGCGATCACGTTCATCGCCTGCTTCGTCGGTCTGAGCGGCAGTGGCGGAGCCGAGGGCGTCGGTCGCACGACGACGAATGCCGTCGTCGCCACGACGATCGCACTGATGGTGCTGGACGTATTGCTGGTGCCCGTGCTGAAAGCGTTCTGAGCGATGATCGAGTTCCGGAACCTGCACAAAAGTTTCGACGACCTGCACGTGCTGCGCGGCGTGGACCTCCGCGTCGAGGAGGGCGAGACGCTGGCGCTGCTCGGTCCGTCCGGCACCGGCAAGAGCGTGCTGATCAAGCACGCCATGGGGCTGCTGGATCCGGACGAGGGAGATGTCATCGTCGATGGCATCTCCATTGCCAACGCCACGCCCAGGGAGTTGCGGAAAGTGCGACGCAGGATCGGCTACGTGTTCCAGAACGCTGCGCTCTTCGACTCGCTCACCGTCGCCGAGAACCTGTGGCTCGCGCAGACGGACGAGAAGGAAGGCCGCTCGCCGCAGTCCTGCCGCGCCGAGGGCGAGGACCTGCTGCACCGCGTCAACCTGGACCCCACCGTGATGGACAAGTACCCGAGCGAGCTGTCCGGCGGGATGCGTAAGCGTGTCGGCGTCGCACGCGCGATCGCGCACCGGCCCCGCTACCTGCTCTGGGATGAGCCGACCACCGGCCTGGACCCGGTCAACGCCGACAACATCGATGAGCTGATCATGGAGCTGGATCGGCAACTCGGCGTCACCAGCATCGTCGTTACACACGACCTCGACACCGCATTCGAGGTAGGCGACCGCATTGCACTCCTCTATGAAGGGCGCGTGCGGGCCGTGCAGACACCCGATGAGATCCTCAAAAACGAAGATCCCGTAGTACGCAAGTTCGTACGTCGCAGCCGCGTCGATGACGCGGTCGCCTGATCACGGAAACTGAAACGTCATGCATAAACGCAAGCGCAATCTCGCCGCCGTAGGCCTCCTCACCATTGTCGCGGCTGCCATCTTCTTCTGGGGTCTCTTCTGGCTGCTCGGCGCCCCCGTGTTTCGCGGCGGCATGGACATCACGCTCCTGCTGAGCGACGGCGGCGGCCTCAAGCGCAGTGACCGCGTTCAGGTCCAGGGCGTGCAGGTCGGCGCCGTTCGCTCCGTCGATCTCGATCCCCGCGGTGGTGTCGTCGTCGGGCTGCGACTCGACCGCGAGGACCTCGCCCTCGCCACCGATACCCGCGCCGCTATCAGCGGTGACGTCTTCGGCGCCCACGTGGTCGATCTCATTCCCGGCACCTCCGGCATCAGCATCGCGTCCGGTGACACCCTGCGAGGCATCGCATCGCCGCAATTCACTCAGATCGCCACCGATCTGAGTTCCCGCGTCGAGTCCGTTCTCACCAGCGCCGACCGCCTCCTGTCCCCGGCCGCCGTCGCCGACGTGCATGAGACCGCCGCCGTGCTGCCCGCCAGCGCTCAGGAATTGCGCGCTGCGTTCGCCGAGCTCCGGCTCGCGTCCATCGCTCTGCGCCGCACCGCGGAGAATGTCGAGAACGCCGAGACCGGAACCGCCCTCAGCGGCGCCATCTCGGAGGTTGAGCGCAGCGCGCTTGCGCTCACTTCGGCAGCCGGTCGCCTCGAGGGATCGCTGGAGTCGTTCGCGTCCGTCATGAGCAAGATCGACGACGGCAGCGGCACACTCGGCCGCCTCGTCAATGACGGGAGCATGTACGACGAAATGAATAACACGCTGCGCGAAATGCGCGCACTCGCCGCCGATATCCGGGAGCGTCCGAGCCGCTACGTCAACGTGCGGGTCTTCTGACCGCGCTGCCAGGCCGTGCAGTGACTGTCAGCTGGCCCGCGCATGATCTCCACGAACCGCCACTTTCGAATTAGACTGCGACGGGGTCAGTCACGAGAGAGGATCGGTGATGACAACGGAAGCACTCGGCGAAACGATACGGCGCGTCCTGCGTGATGCGCCGTTCGCAATGCGACAGCTGGCAGCGGATTCGGGTTTGAGCTACGACGTTCTGCGCTCGTGGAGGAGCGGCCGGCGGCGCCCGAGCCGGAGCAGTGCACGGCGCCTGGCGGATGGCCTCGAGCGCCGGGGCGAGCAACTGCTGGTCCTGTCGCGGCAACTGCGGCAGGCGGCGGAGGACAGGACCGAATGAGTGGGCGGGCCGCGGTGCGGCCCGCTTTTTTGGCATGCGTCCGGCTCCGGCATGTGGATTGCCATGATGTCGTCCAGCATCTGACCGGAGGTGGACGCATGATGTCCGAGCACGTGCTGGACAGCCGGCACACGTCATCGATACGACGGATTACGGAACACGGCCTGCGCTGGCGTGTCATGGTCGAGACCTGGCCGGAGCAGGACGCATATCGGGGGCGGCTGCTCTTCAGACGCGAGATGGCGGACCGCGTGGAGGGTGAGCGGATCGAACAGGACCGCGAGAGCGCGGCGGTGTTGTACGGCCACAGCAGGAACGATGTTGTGGCGTCGGCACACGACGTGACTGAAGATCAGCTCAGGCGGGTCCTGTATTCCCTCGGCTGATCCGCGCGCGTGGAACGGGACTGAAAAGGGGTCGCTGCGGCGGCCCCTTTTCTCATCACGGGAATGGTTCCATTCTTGCTCCTGTGCTGTTCCGGAGTTGGTGGTGATTGATGCAAGCAGGAAGGAGGCGTGTCATGATGACCGCCGGATTGCAGCTGGTTCTACTTGCCTTCGCAGTCATCGGATTCGCCGGTACGGGCGCCGCACTGGCGGTTGCACGGGGTCGTTACGTGAGCGACGGCGAGTACGACGCGGGAATGATCGGCGTCGCGGTGATGATGTTCACATTCGGCTCGCTATGCACCATGGTCGGGTCGGGGCTGGTGGGCGTCATTGCCTTCGGCGGCGTCATGCTGTGGGTGGGTTATGTGGTCACCGCGCAGCGAGTGGGCCTGTTCCGCATCGAAACGGGATGGCCGGAAGAGACCCATGCTGCGGAGCCGCAGCAGCGGACCTGACGCGGCCCCGCGCACCCTGACGCGGCCCCGCGCACCCTGATGCGACCCCTGACGCGCCCCCGCGCACCCTGATGCGGCCCCGCGCCGCCTGATGTGACCCGTCGCCAGCCGACGCGCCCTGTCGCCGTGTGACCCCCGGCGTCGGAGTCGCCCTGCCGGCTTCACCCGGGCCAACGGACGCTGTGGGTCCCCGCGTCCGTTCAGCCGACAGCCTCTGTTGCTGCCCTCCGCCATCCGGCCTACTTTGCCCGCTGCGTCCAGGGAGGACGCGCCACCATACAACCCGGGCCCCATGTCGAACAGTTCTGACCTGATGGAGAAACTCGTGTCGCTGTGCAAGCGGCGCGGTTTCATTTTTCAGTCTTCTGAGATCTATGGCGGAACGGGTTCCGTATGGGACTACGGCCCGCTGGGCGTTGAACTCCAGCGCAACGTAAAGGAAGCGTGGTGGCGCTCGATGGTGCTCGAGCGCGACGACGTCGAGGGCCTCGATGCGGCGATCCTGATGCATCCGCGCGTCTGGGAGGCGAGCGGCCACGTCTCCGGCTTCACGGATCCGCTCATCGACTGCCGCACATGCAAGGCGCGTTTCCGCGCGGACCAGATGGAGAGCGCACTTTGCCCGCGCAAGCCGAGCAGGAAGCCGGGTGAGCACACGGACTGTGAGCTGACCGAGCCGCGGCTGTTCAATCTCATGTTCAAGACGTTCATGGGGCCCGTCGAGGATTCCGCGGCGGCGATCTACCTCCGCCCGGAAACGGCGCAGGGTAGCTATGTGAACTTCCACAATGTGGCGACCAGTATGCGACAGCGCGTGCCGTTCGGCATTGCGCAGATCGGCAAGGCGTTCCGCAACGAGATCACGCCGGGGAATTTCATCTTCCGCACCCGCGAGTTCGAGCAGATGGAACTGCAGTTCTTCGTCGAGCCGGGCACCGACGACGAATGGTTCGAGTACTGGAAGGCGCAGCGCATGGAGTGGGTGACGTCGCTCGGGATACGGCCGGAGAAGCTGCGCTTCGACGAGCACGGCCCGGACGCACTCGCCCACTACGCCAAGGCGGCGTTCGACATCCAGTACGAGTTCCCGTTCGGCTGGCAGGAGTTCGAGGGCGTGCACAACCGCACGGACTTCGACCTGCGCCGCCACCAGGAGTATTCCGGTCGCAAGCAGGAGTACGTCGACCCGGTCGACCGCAACAAGCGCTACATACCCTACGTCGTCGAGACGGCGGTCGGCGTCGGCCGCGTGGTCCTCGCCGCGCTCGTCGATGCGTACCACGAGGAAGAAGTCGAGGGTGAGCAGCGCGTGGTCATGCGGCTGCATCCGCGCCTCGCACCGGTCAAGGTCGCCGTGCTGCCGCTCGTGAAGAAGGATGGCATGCCCGAGATGGCGGAGCGCATCCAGAAGTCGTTCCGTGCCGCCGGCATCAACTCCTTCTACGACGACAGCGGATCCATAGGAAAGCGCTACCGCCGCCTGGACGAGGCCGGTACCCCGTTCGCGATCACCGTCGATGGCGAGAGCACGTCGGCGAATACGGTGACCGTGCGCGATCGCGACACGCTGCACCAGGAACGGGTGAGTGCCGACGGTATAGTGGAGTACATTCTCGGGCGGCTGCGGTAGGCGGTGTCAACCCGTAACCGTTCCTCCGGTTCTCGAGTTCTCAAGAAGCGAGGCGACGTTGTCTGAACGCGTTGAGCACTTCTCCACCCGGTGGGGGATGCTGATAGCCATGATCGGCATGGCGGTCGGCACGGGCAACATCTGGCGATTCCCG
>JAGTUV010000100.1 GCA_018224305.1 Gemmatimonadota bacterium | reverse complement strand
TCCCGCCCCCGCCTTCAGATGTCGATCTCTGTGACGCCCTCATCCGGCGTCTCCTCCGGGAGTGGCAGAATCACGGCGGCAGGGCGCATGGGTGCGGGCGCCGCCTCGGCGAACATGATCTTCCCTTCATGAAGGGACGCACCGCGGAGCGCGATGGCGAGCACGTTGCCGAGATTGTTCACTGCGTGGAACGTCATCTGTGAGCGAACCTCCTCGGGCAGGTCATCGAGGTGCGGCTCGTTCGCCTCCGGAATAATGACTTCGCGGATGCCGGCACGGTACGCGCCGAGCACTTTCTCCTTGACGCCACCGATCGGCAGCACGCGGCCGTTCAGTGTGATCTCGCCCGTCATGGCGACATCACTGCGCACCGGTCGTCCGCTGAGAGCGGACGCGAGCGCGGTCGCCATCGTTATGCCTGCGGAGGGCCCATCCTTGGGGATGGCGCCGGCGGGCACGTGGATGTGCAACTCGACATCCTTGAACGCCTCCTCGGGGATACCGAGGCGATCGTGGTGCGTCTTCGCGTAGGTGAGTGCGGCGCGCGCGGACTCCTTCATCACATCGCCCAGCTGTCCGGTCAGTATGAGTTTGTCGCGACCGTGTGATGCGCTTGCTTCGACGAACATGATGTCGCCGCCCATGGGGGTGTAGTACATCCCCGTCGCGGTGCCGACCGTGTCCTGCTGTGCAGCACGTTCCGGGTAGACACGCGCCCGGCCGAGCAGGGGCTGCACATCATCCTTGGTGATGGTCACCTGCTTCACCTCGTCCACCGCAATCCGGCGGGCTGCCTTGCGAGCGACCTTGCCGAGTTCGCGCTCCAGCTGTCGCACACCGGCCTCGCGCGTGTATTCGCTGATCACGCGTTCGACCGCGTCATCATCGAGCACGAGCTGCTGCTCGCGCAGACCGCTCTCCTCCTTCTGTCGCGGCAGCAGGTAGCGCTTCGCGATCTCGAGCTTCTCCTGCTCAGTGTACCCGCTGAACTCCACCGTCTCCATGCGGTCGAGCAGCGGAGCGGGGATGCGGTCACGCCAGTTCGCGGTCGCGACGAACAGCACCTCACTCAGATCGAATGGCACGCCGAGATAATGGTCGACGAACTGATGGTTCTGGGCGGGGTCGAGAACCTCGAGCAGCGCCGAGGACGGGTCCCCCTGCATCGACACGCCCAGCTTGTCCACCTCGTCCAGCAGGAACACCGGATTCTTCGTACCGGCCTGGCGCAGGCCCTGGATGATGCGGCCGGGCATCGCGCCTACGTACGTGCGTCGATGACCGCGGATGTCGGCTTCGTCGCGCGCGCCGCCCAGCGCGATGCGCACGTACTTGCGGCCCAGCGCACGGCCGATCGATTGCGCGATCGATGTCTTGCCGACG
The DNA here is from genome assembly GCA_018224305.1 of Gemmatimonadota bacterium. Classification (GTDB taxonomy): domain Bacteria; phylum Gemmatimonadota; class Gemmatimonadetes; order Longimicrobiales; family RSA9; genus SH-MAG3. The sequence continues at coordinate 19,872 of JAGTUV010000100.1, read as the reverse complement.
CCGGGAGGCCCGACGAAAAGCAGGATCGGGCCGCGGCCTACCGCACGCGCCTTCGCCTTCTTCTTCTGCGCCTCGACATCGAGCTGTTCGGGATCCGTCTCGCCGTCGCGCTTCCTGCGCTCTTCGTCATCCTCGTCGTCGTGCTGCGCAGCATAGGCGCGTGACAGGACGTCGTCCGCCTCGACCACTGCATCCTCCGCGGCTTCCTCCGCCGCCAGTTCCATCTGCAGCTTGCGCACGGCGAGGAACTCGAGCACGCGGTCCTTCACGTCGTCGAGACCGTAGTGATCCTCGTTCAGGAACTGCTCGGCCTGCACGAGATCGATTTCATCCTCCGTTCGCGTGCCCCACGGCAGCTCCGTGACGAGATCCAGATAGGTGCGCAGTACCTGGTACTCGGCCGACTGTGGATTGGTGCGTTCGAGACGACTGAGCTCCCGCTGGATCTCGTGGCGTGCTTCATCGCTCAAATCGAGCTTGTCCACACGCTCGCGCAGCTCCTCGAGATCGCTCGCCTCGTCACCCTCGCCCAGCTCCTGCTGAATCGCCTTCATCTGCTCGCGCAGCACGATCTCCCGCTGCCGCTCGCCGAGTTCCTCCTGAACCTTCTGTTGGATTTCTTCCTGTGCCTCCAGCCGGACCAGATCCCGCTCCACACCCACCAGCACGCGCCGCATTCGTTCCGCCACGGGCAGCAGCTCGAGCAGCTCCTGCTTCTCCTTCGCCGGCTGCTCCAGATAGAACGCCACCATATCGGCGAACGCGCCCGGATCCTCCACTCCCTGTACGATCTGCGCGAGTGCTTCGGGCGGCATGCCGCGACGACGGCCCAACTCCCCGGCGCGCTCACGCAGCTCCCGATCGAGTGCGATGTACGCCGCGTCGCGCGCCTCCGGTGCGGGCTCCTCCTCGATCACCCACACGTCCGCCTCCAGCATCGCCTCGCCGACCCGCTCGTACTTGAGCGCCTTCGCGCGCTGTACGCCCTGGATCAACAACTGAAGACCCGCCGGCGTGCGCTGCACCTGCAGAATGCGGACGATCACACCCATCTCGTACAGCACCGATGCGGTCGGCTCGTCCACGTTCTCCCGTTGGCACACCGCAAATAAGCGGCGCTCACCCTCCAGGACCTTTTCCACCGCCTCCAGCGTGCCCGCCCGGCCGGCACTGATCGGTACGGCAACACCCGGCAGCACGACCGTCTCGCGCATCGGCAGTACGGGTAGTTTCATTCTCTCCGCCATCATCAACCCTCTTTCCAGGAACCCGCCACGCCGACGGGGTTCGACCTTCCCGTCCCCCGTAAGGGCATGGACCCTGCCACAGCGCGGGCTATCGGCGGACAGCGTTGCGGGACAGTCACTCCGCTGCCCAGCAGCCAGAACCGACCGCGGCGGAGCCCAGCGAGACGGAGGCGGACTGCCGGAGTGGCAGTCATTTGGCACGCCGCCTGGAGACCGGGATGTGGCGCGTGCCCGGATGGCGGCGGTGCGGCCTGTTTCCGGCAGATCTCTTGCATAACGCGCGGGACGACATCGGCTGTCGTCCGGTGGACAGGTCTATCCAAGGTATACGTGACATGGGCAGTTACGGCAACGGTGGTCGGCGTGCAGGGCGGGAGGCCGTGTGCAGACGGGGCAGGCGAGCGTGAATGCGCTGAAGGCAGCGGTTCTGGCAGCGGCAGTTGCTGCGCTGGGTCTGCCATCAGCGGTGGGGGCACAGGAGGCGACCGCTGTCGCGGGAACCGAATACGAAGCCGGATCAGTCGTACGTTTTCTCGCTGGCTCGAACTGGCGGGAGCTGTGGGCGCAGCCGGTGCGGGCGCCGCTGCTGGACCTGGACACGTTCGCGGGCGGGATCAAGTTTTTGCGTGAAGGCGGCCGTACGAGCCGTACGCTGCATTTCGAGGGTGCGGACGGGCGTGAGTACATCTTCCGGTCGGCGAACAAGTTCCTGCACAAGGAGGCGTTACCGGACGCGGTGAAGCGGACACCCGCCGGTGACGTGGTGCAGGACCAGAACAGCACGATGCTGCCCGTGAGCGGGCTGATTGTCGGGCCGCTCTACGAAGCGATGGATCTGCTGTCCCCCTGGCCCACCCTGGTGATCATGCCGGATGATCCGCGCCTGGGCGAGCACCGCGACTTTGCGGGCATGCTCGGTCAGATCGAGGAGGACCCGAACGAAGGCGAGGACAACACACCGGGATTTGCCGGCTCGACACTGGTCGTGGGGAACGACCGGATGCTGGAGCGTCTGGATGAGTCGTCGGAGGACCGGCTGGACGCTGCCGAGTACCTGGCGGCGCGGCTGATCCAGTTCCTGGTGGGTGATCCCGACCGGGGCGGAGACCAGTGGCGGTATGCGGCCTTTCCTGCTGAGCACGGCCGTACTTTCCGGCCGGTCGCGCGGGATCACGACTGGGCGTTCATGATTACGGGCGGAGTGCTGGGCGCGGTGCTGCGGGCGGGATATCCGAAACTCACGCATTTCGACGACACGTTCGACGACCTTGCAACGCTCACGTTCATGACGCGTGACATGGACCGTCGCTTTCTGGTGGAACTGCCGCGCGAGCGGTGGGACAGTGTCGTAACGGAGATGCAGAGCCGGTTGACGGATGAGGTCTTCGAGGCGGCGATCAACCGGATGCCGCCGGAGTACCTGACGCGTGCTGCACCGCGCATACGCCCGGGGCTTCGTGCGCGGCGTGCGCAGCTGCCGGAGATTGCAGCTGAGTTCTTCGCGATGGTCTCGCACGAGGCGGACGTGCACGCGACCGACGAATCGGATTACGCCGAGGTCGCACGTCTCGCGGATGGCAGCGTCGAGGTGCGTCTGTCTGTGCCCGGGAGTGCGCCCTATTTCCAGCGTCGATTCATTCCAGCCGAAACCCGGGAAATCCGTCTGTATCTGATGGGCGGTGATGATGAAGTCATCGTGCGCGGCACTGCATCTTTCAGCATACCGGTGCGTGTGATCGGCGGTGCGGGTGACGATGTCATGGTAGACTCTTCCCGCGTTGCGGACGGCGGCAGGCACACTGTGTTTTACACGGCTCGCGGCGACGACGAGGCAGTCACGGGTCCGGGCACGCGCGTGGATGACACGCCGTACCCTGAGCTGCTGCCCGGCCGCCCGCTCGACGAGCAGGCTCTGGCGTACGTGCCGGACGCCATGATGGAGGGTGTGACCCACGAGGAGGGCGGCCTTCAGGAAGATGTGAGTGCGCGGCTGGTGACCAATGCGTTCCGCGACTGGGGCCGCACGTCGGGCTTCTCTCCGGCGATCGATTACCGGGAGGGTCCCGGTCTCATGCTGGGTGCGAGCACGAGCGTGACCCGGTACGGGTTCCGCCGCCAGCCGCACCGCTATCAGCTGGAGGCGACGGCGCTCTACTCGGTGGACACAAACGGCTTCGGCATTGAACTGATGGGCGACTATCACCCGGAGAACACGAAGCTGGGTCTGTCGCTGGAGGCGAATGCAACGCAGTTCGAGACGTTCCGCTTCCACGGTTACGGCAATGACACCGAGGTGATTGTCGACGCGTCGCCCCGCGTTTACAGGGACCAGGTGACGGTGCGGCCGTCGGTATACTGGCAGTGGCCGGGCACGTACTTCGGTGTCGGGCCGATTTTCCGCTACGGGCGCGCAAACTACGATGACGGAAGCGCGATGGACGTGGTGCGGCCGCTCGGCTCCGATCCGTTCGGTCAACTGGGCGCTGCGGCGGCATTGCGCTTTGACCTCGGCTCGCCTCTTCAGAGCAGGCGTGCGTTCTCTCTAATGGCCGATGGATCGGCGTATCCATCACTGCTGGATGTCAGCGAACCGTTCGGCCGCAGCCGTGCGATCGCCCGCGCGTGGATTCCGCTCGGCTGGCCATTCGTGGCGCTGCGGGTTGGCGGTGAAAAGACGTGGGGCGCGGTGCCGGTGCACGAGGCGGCGTTCCTGGGCGGGCGCACCACGCTGCGCGGCTACGAGACGGATCGCTTTGCGGGCGATGCATCGTTGTACGGCAGCACCGAACTGCACGCGCCGCTCGGTACGCTCACGCTGCTGGTGCGTGGCGAACTGGGTGTGTTCGGCCTGGCGGATGCGGGTCGTGTCTTTGTCGATGACACGTCGGCTGGCGATTGGCATACCAGCTACGGCGGCGGCGTGTGGTTCTCCTCGCTCAGCCGCATGCTGAGCCTCGCGTACGCGCGCGGTGAGATCGGCCGTCTCTACCTCAGACTCGGGATGCCACTCTGATGGCAATGCACGGCGAGCGCGTGCTCCGTTTCGCAGTGTCGGACCACGAGACGCTGACCCGCATCTCGAACGAGCCGCTGCCCCTCGACTTGAAGGAACAGTCCGCCGATCTGGACTTCTTCCGGGTCGTGTATTTCGACACCAACACGGGCGACCTCGAGCGGAAGGGTGCATCGGTGCGTCTGTCGATCCGGCCGGACGAGACGCAGACGCTCTCGGTGGATGTCGGAGCCGCGGAGGGTCGCAATGCATCCGTCACGCGTCGTTATGCGGAAGCGCGGGTGGAGGCGCTGCCGCCGCTGCGCCTGTTCGCCGGTGAGTCGGAACCAGCGCGAATGATTCGTGCGCTCGTCGATCCCGCGCACCTCCGGCCGACCATCGAGATCGAAACCGTTCGCAGGGTGCGGCGCGCAGTGCAGCCGGGCGCAGAGGGCGACACTATCGACTTTGCGTTCGACGCAGTCACGGTCCGCCGCGGCGAACTGAGCGGCGATCTGGAAGAGCTGGAGATCACAATTCGCGGTGAAGCGCCTTCGATCAGTGAGGGTCTGGTCGAAGCCGTCGAGCGTGCGTATGGCACACGACTGATTCTGGCAGATACGGTTGCGCGCGCGCGCGGCCTGCTGGACCACATGATGCTCGAGCGGCTGGAGCGCGACGTGCGCGCGGCGCGCGAAGTAGCGGTGATCGCTCACTCGCGGGGGCGCATCGCGCTGTGTCAGGATGGCGAATCGCTCTACGTGCCGACCGGTCACGGTTCAGGGCAGGAGGCGTGCCGGCGTGTACTGCGGAGCGCGTTCGGCCGCTCGCTCGGCCGCATCAGGCTGCTCGGCACCGCTCCGGGCATGGACGCACGGCCGGGGCTCGAGGTCTGGCTGGCCGAGGGCGTGAGCGGCGGCGACTCGTGCAAATGGCTGCCCATCGAGGTCGTGCTCGAACACGTCGGCGCGCCGCAACTCCGCGATGCCCGCACCCTCGCCGCACTGCACGCCGTAGCACGATCCGATCTCGGATCACGCCAGGGCGGTGGTGCCAATGGTGCGGCTACCGGCGCAAACGCGGCCTATCCGATCTTCGAGCGGGCAGTGTCGGCCGCGCGCGTTCCGGCCCTGCTCGAGTCGATCAAGGCGCGTGACGTACCGCCGGAACTGCTGCTGAATCCGGAGCTGAGCCGCCTCGCATTCGACGAGCGCATTCTCGTCATCGCCGAAGACACGCGAACGCCGCTTCTCGAACGTGTCCGCTTCCTGTCCATGTTCGGCGCGCGTATCGACGATTTCTTCGTGACACGGATCGCCGAGTTCAAGAAGAACGTCGCCGAAGGCAGGACCGAGACGAGCATCGATGGCCTGACGCCCGATGCGGAACTCGACCTGGCCCGCATCCGTGCCCGCACGATGCTCGGCCGCGCGTATCGCCTGCTCACAGGCACGTTGATCCCCGCGTTGCAGGACAACGGTATCAGGATGCGGCGCTGGGCCGATCTGAATGACAATGAGCGCTCGTTCCTGCGCCGCACGTACGAGCCGCAAGCCGAGGCTGTTCTCACGCCCGTCATAGCCGACCCCACGCATCCGTTCCCGCACATGCGCAATCTGCGCCCGGCGATTGCGGCGTTGATCCGATTACCGGAAAGCACCGACGAACACTTCGTGGCAGTCGAGCTGCCGAGCGGCATGCCGCGTTTCGTGCAGCTCCCGGACAGTCGCGATTTCATACCGCTGGAGGAGTTGATCCTTGCGTGGTTGCCGTCGCTTTATCCCGGGCTGCACATCGTTCAGGCGAACACGTTCCGCGTCGCTCGCAGCGCAGTAATGGACTTCGACGACGAGCCGGCCGGCGGTGTACTCGCTGCGATCGAGGAACAGATCGCGCAACGACCGTTTGGCGAGGTGGTGCGTCTGGAGGTGGAGCGTGCCATGCCGAACTCGCTGCGTGACCGGCTCCTGCGGGAGCTGCAATTCGAGTTACCGGAGGTCATGACGGGATTGTCGAATGACGACGTATATCCGGTGGACCGGTTGGTGGACCTTGCGGCGCTGCGTGAGCTGGGCGCACTCGACATACCGGATCTGCGATTCGACGAGTTCGAGCACACGACACCGCTCGCCGCGGACCGCCCGATCTTCGACCAGGTGCGTGAACGCGATGTGATGGTGCGGTTCCCGTTCGACTCCTTCGATGACACGGTTGAACGTCTGCTCGATGAAGCCGCTGATGACCCTGACGTGATCGCGATGAAGATCACACTGTACCGTACTGACGCGGACTCCCGGCTGGTCAAGGCGTTGGCGCGTGCACGGGGCAGCGGCAAGGACGCGTTCGCTCTCGTGGAGCTGAAGGCCAGCTTCGATGAGCGGCGCAACATCGAGTGGGCGCGTTCCCTTCAGACCGCGGGCATCCACGTAGTGTTCAGTCCGACGAGCATCAAGGTCCATGCGAAACTCGCGCTGATCGTGCGCCGCGAGGCGGAAGGCATACGACGCTATGTGTACATCGGTACCGGCAACCTGAACGCAGCGACGGCCCGTGCGTACACCGATGTCGGCATTCTGACGGCGGATCCGGAACTGGCGGCGGAAGTGAACGATGTGTTCAATCTGCTGACCGGCTACTCCGGCGCGAGCGACTTCCAGCACCTGCTGGTGTCACCGTTCACAATGCGCGACCGCTTCATGGCAATGATCGATCGCGAGATCGGGCACGCGCAGGCAGGTCGTGGCGGCAGGATCCGCATCCAGCTGAACGGTCTGGCAGACCGTCGCATGATCGCAGCCCTCTACCGTGCCGCGCACGAGGGCGTGAAGATCGACATGATGGTGCGCGAGATCTGCTGCCTGCGGCCCGGCGTGGAGGGCGTGTCCGAGAACATACGCGTGGTGAGCAAGCTCGGCCGCTTCCTTCAGCACTCCCGGATCTATTGCTTCGACAACGCCGGTGAGCCCGAGTATTTCATCGGATCCGCGGACTGGCGACCGCGCAACCTGTCAAAACGTGTCGAGGTAATTACGCCGGTCCGCGCGGATGAGCATCGCGAAACGCTGAACCGCATGCTCGACGACATCCTCAATGACCCCGACGCGTGGACGCTGCAGTCAGACGGCACCTACGTCCGCGGCGATGAGGTAGTACCGGCGCGCGGGGATGCGGTGGTGCCGGGATAAACCCTCACGCAGCGTGAGGGTCAAGGGCACTCCGTCAACGGTAGCCGGACGCCTGCAGCTCGAACAGTTCGGCATACCGCCCCCGCTGCGCGAGCAGCTCCTCGTGGGTGCCGGCAGCCTCGACCTGTCCATCGACGAGGACCAGGATGCGGTCGGCCATGCGCACGCTGGAGAAGCGATGGGAGATCAGCACCGCGCTCCGCCGGTGGCTGAGTTCCTTGAAGCGCTGGAACACCTCGAACTCCGCCCGCGCATCGAGCGCAGCGGTCGGCTCGTCGAGGACGAGCAACTGCGCATCCCGCATGTATGCGCGGGCGATGGCAATCTTCTGCCACTCGCCACCCGACAGATCGACGCCCGTGCGGAACCGCTTGCCGACGACCTGATCATAGCCCTGTGGCAGGCGTTCGATCATTTCGTGGGCGAGGCTGCGACGCGCGGCGTCCTCGATGCGTGCGCGGTCGTCCAGCGCGTCAATGCCGCCGACGGCGATATTCTCGGCGGCGGTCATGTGGAAGCGTACGAAGTCCTGGAAGATCACGCCCATGTTGGCGCGTAGCTCGTCCAGATCGTATTCGCGCAGGTCGTGACCGTCGAGCAGGATCGTGCCCTCGTCGGGATCGTACAGGCGCGTGAGCAGCTTCACGAGAGTGGTCTTGCCTGCGCCGTTCTCACCCACCAGCGCGAGCACCTCGCCCGCGCGGAGTTCGAAGCTGAGGTGGCGCACGGCCCAGCGGTCGGCGCCCGGGTAGCGGAAGCCGACATCATCGAACACGAAGCCGTCGCGGATCGGTGTCGGGAACGGACGCGGGTTCTCCGGCGTGCGGATCTCCGGCTCGATCTCGAAGAACGAGAACAGGTCGTCGAGATAGAGCGCCTGGCCGGCCATCTGCGAGAATCCGATGAGCAACCCTTCGAGCAGGTTGCGCAGGCGGCGAAACGAACCGGCGAGAAAGGTGAGGTCGCCGATCGTGAACTGACCGGCGATCGTGCGCCACGCGATGTATGCGTATGCGACGTAGTAGCCCAGTGTACCGACCGCGGTGAGGACGCTGCCCCAACCCGCGCGCCGCATGGCGAGGCGGCGGTTGGCGAAGTAGAAGTCGGTCGCAAGCCGGCGGTAGCGTTCGATCAGGAACGAGTTCAGCCCGAAGATCTTCACTTCCTTCGCGGTCTCCACACTCGCGCCGGTCTGACGCACGTAATCGATCTCGCGGCGCTCGGGCGTGCGCCGGTAGTTGAGTGAATAGCTCTCGGCGTTGAAGTGTGCCTCGCCCAGGAATGCGGGCACGAGTGCGATGAGAAGCAGCAGGATCAGCCAGGGCGCGTAGAGGATGAGTCCGGCAGCGAATGTCGCAATCGTTACTGCATCCTGGGCCTGGCCGAAGATCTGGGTCATGAGCGTGGTACGGCCCATGGTCTGGCGGCGTGCGCGTTCGAGGCGGTCCTGGAGCTCGCTGTCCTCGAAATCTTCGAGGTCGAGCGTCGCTGCGTGCTCCATCAGGGAGATGCTGGTGGCGTTCGTGAACTGCTCGGAGAGCATGGAGTCGAACAGCGCCACGATTCGCGCCAGCACGTCGGACACGATCGCGAAGATGAGCTCTATCGCAATCAGCCAGCCGAGCCGCCCGAGCAGGCCGCTCTCCACCCAGCCGCTCAGAGAGTCAGGCGTGGCCGGCAGCTGCGAGAGGAGGATCACCTCGTCGATGATCAGCTTGCCGATGTAGAGGGTTGCGACAGGCAGCAGTGCGCGCAGGAAGCGCAGCACGAGCGTGCCGAGCGTCAGGGGGCGGCTGGTCTGCCAGATCAGACGGAGGAACGGCGGCAGATTTCGCAGCGCACCGAAGCGCTCGCGCATGCGCAGTTTCGGAGGGGACGCTATCGGAGCCGGTCCCCGATGCGGTCCCAGCGTATGCGGCCGAGCACAGGCACGCCGCCATCCGGCCGGTTGTTGTAGGAGAAATACAGCGCCACGGCGCGACCCATCACCTGGCCGGGCTGAATGAAACCCCAGTATCGCGAGTCGAGAGATTCATCGCGGTTGTCGCCCAGCACGAAGTAGCGATCCTCCGGCACGACGAGCGGGCCCCAGTTGTCGCGGGTCGGACTGTAGGGCTGGCGCCGGGCGCTCTCGACCAGGTGCTGCTGCTGCCAGTCCATCCACGGGGAGCCGGCATCGCCTTCCGGATAGGTGTGGCGCGCGTACGGCTCGTCCTGCGGCGCGCCGTTCAGGTAGAGAGCGCCGTCGCGCATCTCGAGTGTGTCGCCAGGCATGCCGATCAGCCGCTTCACCAGGTCGATGTCCTCGTGATGGCCCTGGAAGACGATAATGTCACCTCGTCCCGGCACATCATAGCCCGGCAGCTTCCTGCCGGTGCCCGGTATCGTCGCGCCGTACGCGGACTTGTTGAGCACGAGGAAGTCACCGACCAGCAGTGTGCCCTCCATCGAGCCGGACACGATGGTGAACGTCTGGATCAGGAACGTGCGTACGACTATGAAAATCAGAAAGCCGATGATGCCCGACTTGATCCATTCCCATGCGACCTGTCCGGCGCCGTGCTCGTCTTTCCGCTGCGCGTTGCGGGCGCCGGCCTGCCGGCCTGTCGTCTGCCGGGTTGTCGTCTGTCGGCTGGCCGGCTGTCCGGGCTTCTGCTGCTTTGCCATGGGCTCCCGTGGAATCTGTTTGCTACCTCATGATACGCCGCTGACGGCAGGCTGTTTCACGCCCGTTGCCGGCTGAACGTACCCGTCGCCCGCCATTGGACGCCAGCTGGCCGGCCGCCTACTTTGGCGGAGGCGCGAACTGGCGCGAACTGGCGCGAACTGCGCGATCAGGAGTCGATATGGCGGTAACGGGCGCGCGCGAGATCCGCGCACCACGAGGCACGGAGTTGAGCTGCCGGGGCTGGGCGCAGGAGGCCGCCCTGCGGATGCTGATCAACAACCTGGACCCGGATGTCGCCGAGCGGCCGGAGGACCTGGTCGTATACGGCGGCACGGGCAAGGCTGCGCGGGACTGGCCGGCCTTCGACGCGATAGTACGCACGCTCCAGAGTCTCGCGGACGATGAGACGCTGCTCGTGCAGTCGGGCCGGCCGGCGGCCGTGTTCCAGACGCATGCGTACGCGCCGCGAGTTCTGATTGCGAACTCGAACCTGGTCGGTGACTGGGCCACGTGGGAGCATTTCCGAGAGCTGGAGCGTGCAGGGCTGATGATGTACGGGCAGATGACCGCGGGCTCGTGGATCTACATCGGCACACAGGGCATCCTTCAGGGCACGTACGAGACGTTCGGTGCAGTGGCTCGCGAACATTTTGGTGGCTCGCTGCGCGGGCGCTGGGTGTTGACTGGGGGCATGGGCGGGATGGGCGGCGCTCAGCCGCTTGCTGCGACGATGAATGAGGCGTCGATGCTGTGCGTCGAGGTCGATCCCCGACGAATCGAACGCCGCATCGAGACGCGGTACTGCGACCGCATGACGCACTCGCTGGATGAGGCGGTGGCGTGGGTGCAGGAGGCTGCTTCGCGCGGTGATGCGGTATCGGTCGGACTCGTCGGCAATTGTGCGGAGGTGGTGCCCGAACTGCTGCGACGCGGTATCGTGCCCGACGTCGTGACGGATCAGACGTCCGCGCATGACGAGTTGAACGGATACGTGCCCGCTGGGCTGTCGCTCGAACAGGCTGAAGCGCTGCGCGAACGTGACCCCGCCGACTACGTTCGGCGATCGCTGGACTCGATGCGTGTGCACTGCGAGGCGATGGTCGGGCTGATGCACGCAGGCGCCATCACGTTCGACTACGGCAACAACCTGAGGGGGCAGGCGCGCGAGGCGGGATTCGCGGACGCATTCGCGTTCCCGGGATTCGTGCCGGCATATGTGCGGCCGCTCTTCTGCGAGGGGAAGGGCCCGTTCCGCTGGGCTGCGCTGTCGGGTGATCCCGCCGACATTTACCGGACGGACGAACTGGTACTCGACCTGTTCCCGGACGACGAGCATTTGCGCCGCTGGATCGGAATGGCCCGCGAGCGGATCGCGTTCCAGGGCCTGCCTGCGCGCATCTGCTGGCTCGGTCAGGGAGAACGCGCCCGGTTCGGTGTCGCGTTGAATGATCTCGTGGCGAGCGGAGAGTTGAGTGCGCCGGTGGTGATCGGCCGGGACCATCTCGACACGGGCAGCGTCGCATCGCCGTACCGCGAGACGGAGGCGATGCTCGATGGCAGCGACGCGGTTGCCGACTGGCCGATCCTGAATGCGTTGCTCAGCACAGCGTCGGGTGCGTCATGGGTATCGTTTCATCATGGCGGCGGGGTCGGTATCGGCCGTTCACTGCATGCCGGGCAGGTGGTGGTGGCGGATGGCACGCCGGAGATGCGTGTGCGGATCGAGCGCGTGCTGACGAACGATCCTGGTATCGGCGTAGCGCGGCACGCGGACGCCGGCTACGACCTCGCCGTGGACACTGCACGCGAGCACGGCATACGTCTGCCCATGCGGGAGGGTTGATGAAGGGTGTCCCCCGCCTTTCGGTGGTGAACGCGTGGGCCGTGGGCCTTCTCGCCGCAGCCTGCGCGGGCTGCATGCCCCATATCATGCACGGGCCGCGCGTCGAGGAGGACGGCGTGTCGGGTTCGCTGTCGCTGAGCGTCGGCCGCAACTACGACGCAGCGGGCTCGGAGTTGCGCATTGTGCCGAGTCTGTACGGCGGAGTGCGGCGGTCGTGGCTGCCGGCGGACGGCGATGGAATTGCGGGTTCCATCGGCATACAGGTACCGCTCCTGCTGGCGCCGTTACTGGCCGACGGTGAGAGTGGGAGGTTCAGCATCCTGACGTCCACCAGTTATGTCGACACCTACATCCAGCCGCGGCGGCGGAGCGAGGCGGGCATCGAGACCGGTGTGGGCATGCTGGTATCCACTGCGCTCGTCGGGCCGTACCTGCAGGCGGGAGTGATGCGCGAGGGCGGCAGCGGCTGGTATACCACACAGGCGGTCGCGTTCACCATTGGTGACGAATTCGGGCAGGGCACGTTCTACCTGCCCGCGATCGCATGGCGGCATCGGGACCCCGATTTATCGACTGCTGCGAACTTCTCGGCCGGCATGGGGGTTCGCCTCGGCGCCGACGGCGAGAGTGACACGCTGTTCGTGCTGGGTGTCACGTTAGAACTCGGCCTCGACCGGAACTGAACGTGGCAGTCCTCGCCCCCGACCTGCTCTATCGCGATGACGCGTTCTACAGCGGGCTAGCCGTCGAGTTCAATGAAAGCACAGGCCGCATTGCTCGCGTAGCTCATCGGCTGGAGCTGGATGCGCACGACGCAGTGCCGCTGCCGGGGCGCGCCCTCATGCCCGGCTTCGTCAACGCGCATTCACACGCGTTCCAGCGGCTGATCCGCGGCCGCACGCAGTGGCGTCCGGCGGATACGGCAGTCGCCAACTTCTGGAGCTGGCGGGAGGCGATGTACAGCGCAGCGCTGAATCTGTCGCCGGAAGACGTGTACGACGTTTCGCGCTGGTGCTTCATCGAGATGCTGCGCGCGGGCATCACGACGGTCGGCGAGTTCCACTATCTCCACAATGCGCCGGACGGCCGGCCGTACACGGATCGCGCCGAACTGGCGCGGCGGGTGATCGGTGCGGCACAGGACGCAGGCATCCGCATCTGCCTTCTCAACACGTGCTATGCGGCGGGAGGGATCGGCCAGCCGCTAAGCCACGAGCAGCGACGCTTCGACACCGGCGACGTCGATACGTACGTTACGATGACGGAAGGGCTGGCAGCGGATGTCGTCGGCCAGGCACGGGTGAGTGTTGGTATAGCGCCGCACAGTGTTCGTGCCGTCCCGCGCGAGTGGATCGGGATGCTGCACGCGTTCGCCGCCACGCGAGACCTGCCGTTCCACATGCACGTAAGCGAGCAACTGGCTGAAGTGGACGCGTGCGTCGGGAGGTTCGGTCTGCGGCCGGTCGAACTGCTGGATGACGAGGGCGTGCTCGACGAGCGGTTCACCGGCGTGCATGCGACACACATCAACGACCGTGAGGTCGTGATGCTGGCGATCGGCGGCGGTACCGTGTGTGCATGTCCGACGACGGAGCGGGACCTGGGCGACGGTTTTCTGCGCGGCGCTGACCTGCTGCGGGCGGGCGCCGGCATCGCGCTGGGCACGGACAGCCAGACGATGCTCGACATGTTCGAGGAAGCGCGGCTGGTCGAATACAATGAACGACTGCGCCGGATGCAGCGGGTCCTGCTCACGCGCGGTGCGGGTGATGTGCTCGAGGTCGCCCCGACGCTGCTGCGCATGGCGACATCGGCGGGAGCGCGGTCGCTGCGTGTGCCGGCCGGGGCGCTGGAGGAGGGTGCGCTGGCGGACTTCATCGGTATCGACCTCGATCATCCCGCGCTCGCCGGCTGGACCGCAGCGACGCTCCCGGCCATGCTGGCGTTCAGTGCAGCGCCGGACGTGGTGAGTGACGTCTGGGTCGGTGGCCGGAACGTGGTTGCGAATGGGTTGCACGGGAGACAGGAGGAGGGGATGCGGGCGTTCAATGCGGTGGCGGGGCGAGCAAGCGGACCTGGAACCCATTCTGCATTTTGACTCACTCACGAATTCTGCCGCCCAGGGCCCCCGCGCCTGGCGCTCGCCGGATCGGTGCAGATCAACGCTCTCGCCGGCGTCCAGACCTCCCGGCCGTCCGCTGCGTGGGCGGAATAATGCGCAGAACGGCCAGAATTCAGAATGGGTTCCAGGTCCGCTGATGGGACCGGAAATGGTGATCCCCTTCCACCGGCTGCCCCCCGGCTTCGCCGAACAGCTCGACCGGCCTGAACGGGACGCCGCCGAGCCAAAGCCTGCTGCCACTGCCGTCCTCGTCCGTGACGGTGCGGATCGTCCGGAGGTCTTGCTGCTCAAGCGACACCGGTCGGCCGGGTTCGTCCCGGGCGCGTACGTTTTCCCGGGCGGTCGTGTGGACCTGGCGGATGGCGACCCGGCGCTTCTGGAGATGCTCGGGCCAGTTCCGCGCGGCGCGGCGGCGGAGTACTGGCTCGCCGTCGTACGCGAGGTGTTCGAGGAAACGGGCGTTCTGCTCGCACGTTCGGCGGACGGCGTCGCATGTCGCGACGCCAGCGCGGACACGGCGCTCGCGGAGTGGAGGAACGCGCTGCTCGATGGACAGGCGTCTCTGCTGGATGTTCTGCGGAGTGCGCTGCTGCGTCCCGATATCAGCCGCATGGTCTATTGCTCGCACTGGATAACACCGGTCGCGGAGCCGAAGCGTTATGATACGCGCTTCTTTCTGGCCGAGCTGCCCACGGGTTGCAGGGAGACGATCGACGCCCGCGAGATGAGCGACGCAGTGTGGTTCACCGCCGACGAAGCACTCGCGCGGTTCAAGACCGGCGAACTGCCCATGGTGTTTCCGACGGTCAAGACCCTGCAGTTGCTGCAGCCGTTCGCGTCCGTTGACGCGATGCTCGATGCGTTCCGCGGTGCGGATGTACCGGCCGTGCTGCCGCGGCTTGTGAGAACGGCGGACGGAGTGGGTATAGTCGTTCCGTCCGCCGACGAGGATTCGCAGGGCACATGACTACAGCCCGGCGCGACTACTGAACGGCCCCGTCACAGAGGTAACATGCAGAAGGCGCACACGGTCGGTGAACTGAAGGCGACGGGATACGCGACACGCTCGGTCAAGGATGAAATTCGCTCGAACCTGCTGCGTAAACTGGCAGCGGGTGAGACTCTCTTCCCGGGCGTGCTCGGCTACGAGGATACAGTAGTCCCGCGCATCGTCAACGCGCTGCTCGCGAAGCAGAACTTCATCCTTCTGGGGCTGCGCGGTCAGGCGAAGAGCCGTATCGTGCGACAGATCACGCTGCTGCTCGATGAAGAGATGCCGATCCTCGCGGGGAGCGAGATCAACGATGATCCGCTGAACCCGATCTCGAAGGATGGGCGTCTGCTGATTCAGCAGCATGGCGACGAAGCACCGATCACCTGGGTGACGCGGGACGCACGTTTCGTCGAGAAGCTCGCCACGCCCGATGTCACGATCGCTGACATGCTCGGCGATGTGGATCCGATCAAGGCTGCACGCGGTGGACATCTGCTCTCGGACGAACTGACGATCCATTACGGTCTCATGCCGCGCGCGAACCGCGGCATCTTCGCCATCAACGAGCTGCCCGATCTGGCAGGCAAGATCCAGGTAGGGCTGTTCAATATCATGCAGGAAGGCGATGTCCAGATCAAAGGATATCCGATTCGCCTGCCGCTCGATGTGCTGCTCGTGTTCACCGCAAACCCGGAGGACTACACGGCGCGCGGGAAGATCATCACTCCGCTCAAGGATCGCATCGGTGCGGAGATCACAACCCACTACCCCGAGACCGTCAACGAGGGTGTTGCGATCACGCTTCAGGAGGCGTGGGTGGACCGCGGTTCGGACGTTAACGTGAACCTGCCAGATTTCGTCATCGAGACGATCGAACGGATCGCGTTCCTCGCGCGTAGCGATAAGCGCATCGATCAGCGTTCGGGCGTGAGCCAGCGCATGCCGATCAGCGTCCTGGAGAGCGCAGTGTCAAACGCGGAGCGCCGCGCACTGATGAACGGCGAGAGTGAGGTAGTGCCCCGCCCGACCGATATCTATGCAGCCCTGCCATCGATTACGGGAAAGCTCGAACTGGAGTACGAGGGGGAAATGGTCGGCGCCGAGAAGATCGCGCGGGAGCTGATAGCTGAGGCTGCGTCCGACACATTCGCCGCGTGGGGCGGTGAGGCCACGGAGACGTCGCTGCTGCAGATCGTGGAGTACTTCGATGGCGGGGGGATGCTGCAACTGGGTGAGACTGCGTCCGGGACCGCGGCCGTCGAGGGATTCGGGACGGTGCCCGGCCTCGTCGATGCGGTGCGCGGGATTGGTCTCGGCCGTCATGATTCGCCCGGCCACACGGCCGCTGCGTGCGAGCTGGTGCTGGAAGCGCTCGTCGCCGAGAAGAGGCTGACACGCACGGAGAGCGGGGGCTACGGTCGCGCGCCGCGCCATCGGCCGAAGGGCGGTGGCGGGCCGTACGCGCCGCCGACGTTCGACGTGTAGCGCTGGTTCGATCATTTCATAACGAGGTGCAGCAATGACGCTCGCCCCGATCGACTGGATCATTCTGCTGGCGTACCTCGCCATGACACTGGTTGTCGGCGTAGCGGTAGCGCACAGAGCCGGTCGCAGTACCACAGACTTCTTCCTCTCCGGGCGGCACATGCCATGGTGGCTGCTCGGCACGTCCATGGTCGCTACCACGTTTTCCACCGATACTCCGAACCTGGTCACGGACATCGTTCGACAGCAGGGCGTCGCAGGCAACTGGCAATGGTGGGCATTCCTGCTCACCGGCATGCTGACCGTCTTCATCTACGCGAAGCTGTGGCGGCGGGCAGGGATCCTGACTGACCTCGAGTTTTACGAGCTTCGCTACAGCGGCACCACGGCGACTGTGCTGCGTGCATTCCGCGCTATCTATCTCGGTCTCTTCTTCAACGTCATGATCATGGCGACAGTCACACTGGCTGCCATGAAGATCGGCGGGATCCTGCTGGGTCTGACACCCATTCAGACCATTCTGATCGCCGGCGGCGTAACTACGATCTTCAGCATGACAGGCGGGCTGCGCGGTGTGCTGCTGACCGACTTTATCCTTTTCATCACCGCGATGGCCGGATCGATCGCCGCGGCGGTCTATGCTATCGGTCATCCATCGGTCGGCGGTCTGAATGCATTGCTCACGCACCCGGATGTCGCAGGCCGTCTCTCGCTGCTGCCGGACTTCAGTGACACGTCCCAACTGGTACCGCTTCTCATCATACCGCTTGCCGTGCAGTGGTGGAGCGTCTGGTACCCGGGCGCCGAGCCGGGCGGCGGTGGCTACATCGCGCAGAGAATGCTCGCAGCGCGCAGCGAGACCGATGCCACGGGTGCGACGCTCTTCTTCAATGTGGCGCACTACGCAGTGCGGCCGTGGCCATGGATCCTCGTCGCACTGGCATCGATCATTGTGTTCCCGACCGTGGACTCGATAAGCGAGGCCTTCCCGCACATCTCACCGACCATTCTCGGGCATGACCTGGCCTATCCGGCGATGCTGACATTCCTGCCGGCGGGATTGCTGGGCTTCGTCGTAGCATCGCTCGCCGCCGCGTACATGTCGACGATTTCCACGCACCTCAACTGGGGCGCATCGTATATCGTGAACGACTTCTGGGGCCGGTTCATCAACCAGGACGCCAATGAACGTGAGTTGGTGCGTGTGGGCCGCATCACGACGGTCATGTTGATGCTGCTCGCCGCCGTAGTCGCGCTGTGGCTGCAGAATGCATTGCAGGCGTTCAGCATTCTGCTCCAGATCGGCGCCGGTACGGGACTGCTGTTCATCCTGCGCTGGTTCTGGTGGCGCATCAATGCGATCAGTGAACTGACCGCGATGATCGTTTCGTTCATCGTCGCCGTATACCTCGAGGGGGTGCACCCGGCGATGTTTCCGGATGCAGCGCTCAGCAGTGCGCTGAAACTGGTAATCGGCGTCGCCATCACTACAGTCGCATGGGTGGGTGCAACTCTGGTCACGAAGCCGGCGGACGAAGCAACTCTTCGCAGCTTCTACGCGCTGACGAGACCCGGCGGCCCGGGCTGGCGGGCGGTGCTGGAGCGCGCGGCTGCGGAAGGCACGCCCGTAACCGGCACGGGTGATGGATGGGTGGTACCTCAGGGGATCATCGCGATGGTCGCCGGTTGCTTCGCTGTGTATTCGGCCCTGTTCGCCATCGGCTACTGGATCTACGGCCGTAACGCAGCCGCGGCGCTGCTGACGTTCGTCGCAATTGCAGGCGCTGTGTATCTGGCGCGGGCGTGGGGCCGCGTCAGCGGAGCCGCGACACCGGCGTGAGCGCCACTTTGGAAGGGGCAGTGACGGCCGGACTGAGCCAGGGGGTGACCTGTCGGAGTGAGCAGGAACTCACCGGAGTGAATGGCCGGAGCGAGCTGGAGTGCCGCAGCGAATGACCACCGTGGGTGCAATCGATGAGAACCGCCGCGATGAGAACCGCCGCAGCGGACACGCGCGTGCAATAGTGCTCGCTGCCGGCCGCGGTACGCGCATGCGTGCCGGAGCAGCCGGTGTGAACCTCGATGCGGATCAGGCGGACGCGGCGGACCGCGGCCTCAAGGGGCTCATTCCCTTCACAGGCCAGCCATTCCTCGCATACGTGCTTTCTTCGCTGGCGGACGCTGGCTATAAAGACGTGTGTCTCGTCACCGGTCCGAGCGCCGATCCCGTACGCGAGCACTTCCAGAGGTTAAAGACGACGCGACTGCGCCTTCACTTCGCCGTGCAGCACGAACCACTCGGGTCCGCGCACGCATTGATGGCGGCCGAGGACTTCAGTGGAGACCATCACGCAACTGTCATCAACTCGGACAACATCTATCCAGTCGCGGCACTGCGCGCGTTGCGCGAAATGGAAGGCAGCGGCCTGATCGGGTTCCGGCGTGACGGGCTGCTGGAAGGTAACATCGATGCCGACCGCATTGCTGGCTATGCTGTCATCGAGACGGATGAGAACGGGACGCTCGCTGGGATAACCGAGAAGCCGGGTGCCACAGCCGCTGAGGAAATGAGTGGCGATGCATTGGTGAGTATGACGTGCTGGCGGTTTGGACCCGCCATTTATACTGCGATCCGCGCGACACCTCGCTCGGAACGCGGTGAGTACGAGATACCGGATGCGGTGACTATCGCAATGCGGGATGAACGGTTCCTGGTCGTTCCGATGACAGCACCCGTGCTGGATCTGTCCAGGCGGGAAGACATCCCGCGCGTGGCCGCGCGGTTGGAGGGCAGACGAGTGGCCCTGTGATCCGACCTGATACGCCGCTCGCCGCACGCATCGATTCGCTTCGCAATGCGGTCGTCGGCACATTGCGGAGATGCCACGCAGGCAATGGCGACATCGCCGGGTGCTATTTCGTGCCCGGACGCATCGAAGTGCTGGGCAAACACACGGATTACGCTGGCGGCAGGAGTCTGGTGGCGGCAGTCGATCGCGGGTTCGTCATTGCTTCGGCGCGGCGCGCCGATAATGTGGTGCGCGTGATCGACAGTGTGACCGGCGAACAAGTGGTCATCAATACGGACGCCGCCGGTGACGCCGGGACAGATGATGGCCTGTCCATACCGGCATGGGCGACGTACCCCCTGACGGTTGTCCGTCGATGCACTGCAAACTTCCCGAGTGCGAAAGGCGGCGCTGACATCGCCTTCGCGAGCGACCTGCCGCAGGCGGCGGGACTGAGCAGTTCGAGTGCACTGGTAGTCGCGGTATTCCTGGCGGTGGACGCCGTTCGCGGCATATCAGCGACACCGGAGTATACTGCAGCGATTCG
>JAGTUV010000099.1 GCA_018224305.1 Gemmatimonadota bacterium | reverse complement strand
TGTTCGCCGTTCCGCAGCAACCCGGCTGTACGACTGTTACACGTACCTCTGCCGCACGTTACATGCGGAGTCGAACTTGGTGCCATGGCCGACGAACGTCGCTATCCGGCAAGGTCAGAGGCACAGCTCGCGCACGGTGCCCGTCATGCCGACCCTCGTGTTCTGATCGTATCGGCATCGGCCGGCACCGGCCATGTCACCGCCGGTCGTGCTCTGCACGCCGCCTTCGAGGATGCCGGACATGCACGCGCGGTCCATGTCGACGTGCTCGATCTCACACCGCGCTGGGTCCGGGCTGCATACGGCGGTGGCTTTGAGTTGCTCGCCTCCCGCGCTCCGGCCATATGGCGGCAGGTCTACCGACGATCAGACGGCGCAAATGTCGATGAGGCACGCTGGAGTGCGCTCGCCCGGCAGATCATTTTCCGCGAGTTCCATCGGCTCCTGACAGCGGAGCGCTGGAGCGCGTGCGTGTGCACGCACTTCCTGCCCGCACAGCTCGCGGCCGGCCATCCGCAGGCGCCGCCGTTCGCGTCCGTGATCACCGACTTCACCTTGCACCGCTACTGGGTACAGCCGCGTGTTCGGCAGTACTACGTCGCAACGACCGCCATCGCACGTGACCTGCGCAGCCGGCTGCCGGGCACGAACGTCGAGACGAGTGGCATTCCCGTCGCGTCCGCGTTTGGTAGACGGTACGACTCTGCTGATGCGCGCGCCGCGCTCGGCCTGGCGACACAGGGTCGCATTGTGCTGATCATGGGCGGTGGACTCGGCATCGGCGTCGAGGAGTCCGTACGCGCCGCGCTCGACAGCGGCATTCCGGACATGCAGATTGTCGCGGTATGCGGTCGTAACGCGACGACACGCGAGCGACTGACTCGGCTGGGTGTGGATCGCGCCCGGCTGCGCGTGCTCGGGTATGCGGACGACATGGCAGCACTCTACGCCGCCGCGGATGTCGTCGTCACGAAACCGGGCGGCCTCACATGCAGCGAAGCGCTCGCCGTCGGTCGGCCGCTGATACTCACACGGGCGATACCCGGCCACGAAGAGGGGAATGTGCGGTACCTGACAGCAGCCGGTGCAGCGGTGTCCGCTCCCGCGAGCACCGATGTCGCCCCCGCACTATGGAACATGTTTCGCGATGACGCGGTACTCGCCTGGTATGCGCGTCGCGCGCACGACACCGGCATGCCCGACGCCGCTCACAGCATAGCCGCCAGTCTCATGAGACGCGTCACCCGAACCGCAGCCGCCTGATGCCACAGCCAGCGCTCCACCTGCTCCTCGCCCGCAAGACACTCGCACGCTGGCGAACTTCCTCCTGCGCTCCCTTCGATGCGCACAGTGAGTCGGCAGCCAACGCATTTCTGCACGGCAGCCTGGCCCCGGACATGGGCAACTTCCCGGGCGGCAGCACTGCTCTCGCTCATCTCGTCCACACGCGCAGGACCGGCAATGTGCAGCGGGCGCTCCTCCAGCTCGCCACGACGCCCGAAGAGCGGGCATTCGCCTGGGGCTGGCTCTCGCACATACTCGCCGACGTGCTGATCCATCCACTCGTGAACGATGAAGCCGCGCGCTGTACCGACGCGCGCGTCGCGGACCTCGTCGAGCACGTACGCGTCGAGGTCGGCATCGATGTGTGGTTCTGCTGGCAGCAGCCGCTGCTGCACGGCCTCCGCCTCAACCCCGCCTTCGACCGCAACGGCTACGCATTCCTCGCCCGCGCTCTCGACTCGGTGCTCGACGCGAATGTGACACCGGCGCAGCTCGTGCAGATGGAGCGCGGTCTCGTGATGTTCAGCCACGGCGCACTGCACTTCGCGACGACGGTCGCCCGTCAG
Organism: Gemmatimonadota bacterium; assembly: GCA_018224305.1. Lineage (GTDB taxonomy): Bacteria > Gemmatimonadota > Gemmatimonadetes > Longimicrobiales > RSA9 > SH-MAG3. The sequence goes on along the minus strand of JAGTUV010000099.1, from coordinate 3,713 downwards.
CTCTCCTGGCGGGACCCCGCGGCCGAGCCGGTACCGATCGGCTCCGCGCTGCTCTGGCATGCCGCTTCGCTCCTGAGCCCCCGCAATACCGTCGTGAACGCATACCTCAACCCCCACGTCCCCGCACCACGCCTGATACGGCGCGTCGAGGAAGCACTCACACGCTTCGACCCCATGCTCGACGCATGCATCGCCGATAGAGCGCGGTCGCTGCCCAACTACGACATGGAGGACGGTACGATCAACAGCGAGGTTGAGCTGCAGGTGGCGTAGCGGGTGTGCCTGCCGGCGGGCAGACGCCCGGCGCAGGACAAGGCTGCGCGTGGTAGCAGTTCCTTCCGAGCGCCGGAGCGAATGATCGAGCCTGCAACTACTTCAGGGCGCGGATCACAGCTTCCGCATACTCCTCCGTGCGCGCCGTTCCGCCCACGTCCGGCGTGACCACCTTGCGGGCCTCGAGCGTCGTCGTGATCGCGGTGCGGATGCGCGTCGATACATCATGCTCGCCGAGGTGTTCCAACAGCATGCAGCCCGCGAGCATCATGGCGGTCGGATTGGCGATGCCGCGACCCGCAATGTCCGGCGCCGAGCCGTGCACCGGCTCGAAGATGGCCGCGTCCTTGCCAATGTTCCCGCCCGGCGCCATGCCAAGACCGCCGACGAGGCCCGCCATCTGATCGCTCAGGATGTCGCCGAACATGTTCTCCATGACCAGTACATCGAACTGGTATGGATTCAGTACGAGGAGCATCGCGGTCGCATCGATGATGCGGTCCTCGAACTCCACGCGACCCTCGTACTCCTTCGCGATGTCACGTCCGATGTCCAGGAAAAGGCCCTGTGTGTACTTAAGGATGTTCGCCTTGTGCGCGAGCGTGACCTTCCTGCGACCATGTGACACCGCGTACTCGAACGCGTAGCGCACGATCCGCTCGGCACCGAACCGCGTGATGATCATCACGGACTCGGCCGCGGCGCGCGGATCGTCACCCATGCCGATGTAATGCTCCACACCGACATACAGGCCCTCCGTGTTCTCACGGATCAGCACCAGATCGATGTCCTCGTAGCGGCCGCCCGTCTGCAGCGTCAGCGCCGGCCGCACATTCGCATACAGATCGAATTCCTTGCGCAGCGCCACGTTGATCGACCGGAAGCCCGTGCCCACCGGGGTCGTAAGCGGACCCTTCAGCGCGACGCGCGTGCGCCGGATGCCTTCCAGCGTCTCCTCGGGGATGGGCGTGTGATGCGTGTCGAGCGCCGCGACGCCGGCCAGGCGCTCGTCCCAATCGACCTTCGCGCCCGCTGCCTCCATTAACTTGACCGTCGCCTCGGTGATGGACGGACCGATGCCATCACCGGGAATCAACGTTACCACAGTACTCATGTGCTTCCTTCCTCGTGCCGCCGGCGACTTCCCGCACCGGCAGATTTTGACATTAATGGACTGCCGCAACGCCACCAGCATTCTGCGGCTGGTGCGTCGCCACAGGTGCGTTCGTCACTGCCATGCGCTGGTCACCGGCGTGGTGGTACGTAGGCAGGATTGTACTCGTGCGTCGTGTGTTCCTCGCCGAACCGCGCCAGCGCATCCATCGTGACGGGCCGCTCCGTACCCTGCTCGAGCGCACGCCCGTGTGCGATTGCCGCTCGGCTCCAGCTCACCTCGTTCAGGGCGTCGCGCACGAGCAGTGCCCGCGCCACCTCCGTGTCCCCCGCCATGGTGATTGCGCGGACACCCGCGATTCCCGGGTGCTGCTCGAGCAGTTCACGTGTCGCAGGTGCGAACAGGTAGATGTACGGCCCGACCCGTGCCCACAGCGCACCGCCGCGCCGAAGCTGATCGCCCGGCTGCTGCACGACGATCTCGAAAACGTTGCCGCTGTACCTGTACTCCGCATCGAAATTGTGACGCGCGTAGAATGCTTCTGCCGTCGCGATATCCGGCAGCGTCAGATCCTCGCGGCCCGGGAGTATCCGGTCACAGCCCGCGACCGCGACCGCTGCCGCGAGCAGCAGTATCCGGATCGCAGCCGGCGCGCGGGCGCTCGCCGAAGCAAACGCACGCCCGGCGACCCGGTCCGCCACCGCACGCCCTCCACGTATTGCCATCCGCCGGCTCACCGCGGCACCTGCACGGCCAGTGCGCGGGCCGCGGACGCAGCGACCGATGGATCGTCCGGTGCACCGATGCTGCCCGCCGCTACACCATACCAGAGCACGCGCCCGCCCATGGTATCGATGAGGGCGGCCGCGACATGAACGCGGCCGGTGCCCACACCTTCCGGGATCCACACGGCACCGATCGGTAGCAGCGCAAGCCGCGCGTCCGTTACGGCGGCGATACGCCGCAGATCGCCATAGAGCGGATCGCCGATCGATTGCAGACGCGAACGCTGGAAGTCTGAGACGCGGAGATCACGCACGTTGATACGGAGCGCTGCCGACCCGCTGGACGCGCGTTCAACCGCGTCGGGCAGCACCCAGCTGACGCGGTGTGCATGCTCGACTACCCAGTACGACAGCTCCGCCTCGAGCGCCCGCAGCGATTCCGCTGACAGCGCGCGCGGCGGCCGTGTAGTATCCGCGGACGCCGGCGGCGAGATGGCAGGCACGACCTGCTGCACGGGCAGCAGCATGACCCGCTGCCCGCCGATGTCCGGAAATGCCTGCTGCGGCGTGTCGGCTGCGGGCGGTGCCGGCGACGTCGCACATGAGGCGATCATCAACGATCCGATTGCTGCTGTAAATTTCACGCGTTCTTCCAGACAGGTGGTCTTCCTTCGCGCGAGGACTTCGGTCCTTCGCGCGCATCCTGCAACGCCATCAGCTCGCGCAGGTAAAGCGACTGAATGCTCTGCAATGCATCAGGGAAGCTGCTGTAGTATCCCTCGAACTGCGCACGCTTCGCCAGCTGGAGCACGGGGCCGCTCTTGCTCGTGATCTCCGCCACGAACATGGCGAGCGGCTCGTCGAACCCGTCCACAGGGAACAGCCGGTTCACGACGCCGTCGTGCTCAAGCCGGTGCGCACTGATCTGAGACCCCGTGAGTATCCACTCCATCGCACGGCGGCGCGGCGCGATGCGCGGCAGAATCGCCGATGCCACCGGCGGAATCAGCCCCTGGCTCACCTGCGGCAGCGCGAACGACGATGTCTCCGACGCCACGATCAGATTGCAGCCGAGTGCAAGCTCGAAGCCGGCGCCCCACGCATGCCCCTCCACCGCCGCGATCGTGATGACGTCCAGCATGCGGATCGTCTCGAAGATCCGCAGGTAGACCTGGAGCATGCGCTGCACCCGCTTCTGCCCGTGGTCCTTGAGATCGATGCCCTCGGAGAACGTTCCCTCCGCACCCCGGATCACCAGCACCTCCAGCCACCGATGCCCCCGCAGCGCCTGCAACGCGTCGTTGATCTCCTCCATCATCGCGATATTCAGGAGATTCGACGGCGGCCTGCTCAGCCTCAACGTCGCCGCCTGCCCCCCCTCGTCCAGCTCGACAGCTATCCTTCTATACTCCATTCCACCTCCTATCCCACTCCCTATCCCACTCCCTATCCCACTCCCTATCCCACTCCCATTCCGTTACAGCATGTGTCCACCATCCACCGGGATCACCGCCCCCGTAAGGTGCCGGGCCCGTTCCGAGCACAGGAACACCACGACATTGGCCACATCCTGCGGATCGCCGAGCCGTGCGAGCACTGTG
>JAGTUV010000098.1 GCA_018224305.1 Gemmatimonadota bacterium | reverse complement strand
TGTGCGGGATAGCTCAGGCCGCCCAGGTCGATCACCGGCCACAGGTCCGGCGGCGGCAGACTGTCCCGCGCGAACGTATCCGCGTGCGCGCCCGGCGCCGGCCCACTCATACCGCCTCACCTCCGCCGGGCGCCGTCGCCGCCTCGTATCCCGCGAGGACCTGTCCGGCAATCACGATTTTCTGGATCTCGCTCGTCCCCTCGTAAATGCGCAGTGCACGCACCTCGCGCGACAGTTTCTCGACCGTCGATCCTGCGACGACGCCGCGGGCGCCGAGCAGCTGAATGGCTTCGTCGATGACGTGCTGCGCCGAGTCGGTTGCATACAGTTTCGCCATCGCCGCTTCCCGCGTGATCCGAGCGGTGCCGCTGTCACGCAGCCACGCAGCACGATAGACGAGCAGCGCTCCGGCGTCCACAGCCAGCGCCATGTCCGCCAGCTTCGCCTGGGTCAGCTGCATGTCTGCCAGCCGCTGTCCGAACACGCGCCGCGATGTGCACCAGGCCAGCGCCTCGTCCAGCGCGCGCCGTGCGAAGCCCAGCGCGGCGGCCCCCACGGTGGCGCGGAAGATGTCGAGCGTGCCGAGTGCGACTCTCAGACCGGCGCCCGGGCTGCCGATGAGGGCGCTGGCAGGGACCTGGCAGTCATCGAGCATGAGCGTGCCCAGCACGTGCGGTGCGTTCATGTCCATGCGCGCGCTGATGCCGAGCCCCGGCGTCGCCGCATCAAGAACGAACGCGGCATACCCGCGTTCGCCGGATTCCGGGTGACGACATACGATGACATAGTGATCTGCGATGCCGGCATTCGAGATCCACATCTTCTCGCCGTTCAGCACGAACCCGTTGCCGTCGCTGCGTGACGTCGCCTGCATGGCGGCGATGTCCGAACCTGCATCCCGTTCCGAGACTGCGAACGCCGCCACCGCCTCACCCCGCAGGACCGCGGGCAGGTAGCGGGCGCGCTGCCCGTCCGTGCCGTACTCCGTGATGGCGCCCGTGCCGAGGCCCTGCATTGCGAACGCGAAATCGGCCAGACCGCTCCTGTACGCCAGCGCTTCGCGAATGAGACAGAGCGAGCGCACATCGATGCGATCGCGGGCGCCGCCGTGCGCGGCGGGCACCACGTGCCGCAGCCACCCGCCCGCACCCAGTGCGCGAACGGCCGCGCGGGTGGCGATGTCGACATCCGGCTCATCCGCGGCAAGTGCCAGGCCCGGTGCAGCATCGCGGATGTCGTGCGCGAGCGCGCGGTGGACATCATCGAAGAACGGCCAGGCGTGGTACGTGGAGTCCGGCATCAGTTGCCCTCGAAGACAGGCCGCTGCTTCGCTACGAATGCGTGGTACGCGCGCGCAAAGTCCTCCGTCTGCATGCAGATCGCCTGCGCCTGCGCCTCCGCCTCGATCGCCTCTTCGACACCCATCGCCCACTCCTGGTGCAGCGAACGCTTGGTCATCGCATGAGCGAACGTCGGTCCCGTCGCGAGCGAGGCCGCGAGTTCCTGCGCTTCCCTGAGCACCGATTCCGGCGAGCTGATCCTGTTGTAGAAGCCCCATCGCTCCGCTTCGTGGCCGTCCATCGATCGACCGGTGTAAAGCAGTTCGCTCGCCCTGCCCTGCCCTATGATGCGCGGCAGTATCGCGCACGCTCCCATGTCGGCTCCCGAGAGACCCACGCGGGTGAACAGGAACGCTACCTTGCTGCGTTCGGTGCCCAACCGCATATCGCTCGCCATCGCGATGATTGCTCCGGCGCCGACGCACGCACCGTCGATCGCGGCCACGACCGGCTGCGGACAGCCGCGCATCGCCTTGACCAGGTCGCCCGTCAGGCGTGTGAACGCCAGCAGTTCGTCCATGCGACCATCCCGCTTCATCTGCACGAGCGGGCCGATGATCTCGTGCACGTCACCGCCCGAGCAGAAGTTGCCGCCCGCGCCCGTCACGACCACGGCTCTCACGTCCGTGGCATGCACGAGGTCGCGGAACGTGTCGCGCAACTCGATGTACGAATCGAAGCTCAATGGATTCTTCCGCTCGGGCCGGTTCAGCGTGATCGTCGCCACCCGTCCCTCGACCTCCCATCCGAAGCTCTCCGGTCTGATGTCCGCCGCTCTCAGCTCCGTCTTCACTGCCGCCTCCGTATCGAATCGCTGAATGATCAGATCTCGCCGCCCGCTATCGTGAGCGCCTGTCCGCTGATGCCGGTTGCAGCCGGTGAGCACAGCCAGCCCACGGCGCTGGCCACCTCGGCGGGTTCGATGAGCGTACCCCGCGGAATGGAGCGGGCGATCAGTGCGCGTGCCTCGTCCTCCGTCCGCTCCATGTCGCGAACCACGTTCTGTACTGCTCGCGTCGCCATGTCGGTATCCGTATACGCAGGACACACTGCATTGACGGTGACGCCGGAGCGCGCCGTTTCGGCTGCCAGCGCTCTCGTCAGACCGATCAGGCCGTGCTTCGATGCGCAATACGCCGTGATGTTCCGGTAGCCCTTCAGTCCGCTGGTCGATGCAATGTTGACGATGCGGCCCGCGCCCCCCCGGAGCATGCCCTTCAATACCTGCTGTGTGCACAGGTACGCGCCCGTCAGGTTCACCGCCAGCATGCGTTCCCACAACTCGCGCGTCGTGTCGAGGAACGGCCTGCCCTCAGACTGTCCGGCGTTGTTGACGAGGATATACGCATCACCATGCTCACGCAGTGCTGCGGCGAAGACATCGCGCACGCTGTCTTCGTCGGTGACATCACACCCGAGCGCGGCGACCATAACGCCATGTGTCTCACTGAGTTGGCCGGCCGCCGCGCGCAGCGTGTCGAGGTCCCGGCCCGTGATCGTCACGGTTGCACCGCTGCGTGCCAGTTCGCTCGCAATCGCCCGCCCGATGCCGCGACCGCCGCCCGTGATGATCGCGTGCCGGCCCGTTAGATGGCGCTCGCGCGTCATGGCGTTGTCCCCGTGCGCATGCGTGCTGGTGCTGTTCACTGCGCCCCTCCACTCCCGAGCTCCCGGAGTCGTTCGAAGGTGCGTTCCAGTTGTCGCTTTCCGGTCAGATACTGCGGCGGCCAGTACTGCTGCTGGTAACCGAGTTCCGCCGCTGCGCGCAGGGTCCAGTGCGGATCGCTCAGGTGAGGTCGCGCAAGCGCACACAGGTCGGCGCGTCCCGACATGATGATCGAGTTCACCTGGTCTGCCTCCGTAATATTGCCGACGGCGATCGTCGCCACGCGGGCCTCGTTGCGGATCATGTCGCTGAACGGCGTCTGGAACATGCGGCCGTAAACCGGTCTCGCAGCCGGTGTGGTCTGGCCTGCGGACACGTGGATGATGTCGGCGCCCGCCGATACGAATGCACGGGCCATGGCCACCGCTTCCTCCTGCGTGATGCCATCATCGACCCAATCCGTGGCGGAGATGCGCACCGACATCGGCTGCGCCTGCGGCCACGCCGCGCGCATCGCCGCGAATACCTCGAGCGGGTAGCGCAGCCGGTTCTCCAGGCTCCCGCCGTATTCGTCCGTCCGCTGGTTGCTCACGGGCGTGAGAAAGCTTGACAACAGGTAGCCGTGAGCGCAGTGCAGTTCGATCATGTCAAAGCCCGCGACGGCCGCGGCGTGGACTGCAGCCACGAAGTCGTCGCGGACCTGGTCCATGTCGCCGCGCGTCATGGGGCGCGGCGTCTGGTTCGCGGGGCCATATGGTAGGGGCGAGGGCCCGATCACCTCCCAGTTCCCGCGCTCCATGGGTTCGTCCAGCCCCTCCCACATCAGCCGCGTCGATCCCTTGCGGCCGGAATGACCGAGTTGCAGGCAGATGGCCGCGCGGCTGCTGTCATGCACGAACCCGACGATCTGGCGCCATGCGTCCACGTGCGCCTCTGTGTACATCCCCGTACAGCCCTCGGTGATGCGCGCCTCGGGCGACACGCACGTCATCTCCGTCATCAGCAGTCCGGCCCCGCCCAGCGCTCGCGCGCCGAGATGTACGAGATGGAAGTCCGTGGGAGTCCCGTCCACTGCGCAGTACATGTCCATCGGTGCGACCACGATGCGGTTCATCAGCGTCACCGCGCGCAGCTGGAACGGCGTGAACATCGGCGGGATGGGCGGCGCCGCGGAAGCGTCCGGTGCCGGTGCTGATTCTCCGCCAACCGGTGCGGCTTCCCGCCTGTCTTCGGCATTGGTCGATTCCGTCCGTCCTGATGCCCGTGATTCCCACCATCGCTCGACCGACTCCAGGTAGGTACGGTCGCGGAGGCGCAGGTTCTCGTGACTGACGCGCTGGCTGCGCGTGAGGAGGCTGTATGCGAACTGCTGTGGCTCGAGGTGGACGTACCGCTTCACATGTTCGAACCACTCCATCGAGTTGCGCGCGGCGTTCTGGAGACGGAGCGCTTCGGTCATCCGCTGGTCCTGATACTCCTGCAGCGCGTCGGACAGCGGCCGCCCGCTGTTCAGCGCTTGAGCCAGTGAGATCGCATCCTCCATGGCCAGCTTGGTGCCGGACCCGATCGAGAAATGAGCCGTGTGAGCCGCATCGCCGACCAGTACCACGTTGCCGTCGTACCACTGCTCGTTCCGTACATGCAGGAAGCGGATCCAGGGACTACCTGCACGGTGGGCAGCGTTGCTCATGAGGGGGTGCCCCTCCAGCCATGGCGCGAACAGGCTTTCGCAGTACTGCACTGTTTGCTTTGTGTCCATCAGGTCGAGGCCCGCGGCGCGCCACGATGTCTCGTCGCATTCCACGATGAACGTGGAATGACTCGTGTCGAACCGGTAGCCGTGGACCTGGAACACACCGTGTTCGTTCTCGACGATAATGAATATGAAGGCGTTCAGCGGGAGCGTTGTACCGAGCCAGATGTAGCGTGCGGTGCGCTCATCGAGCGACGGACGAAAGCGGTGCGCGAGCCCACGCCGGATCGTGCTGTTGGCACCGTCGGCGGCGACTACGACGTCGGCATCCTCCAGGTCCATGCGCGAGAGATCATCGAGGCTGCGGATCTCCGTCTGAAACCGCAGGTCTACACCCAGCGCCTGTGCACGCTCCTGAAGGATGCCTAGCAGCCGCCGCCGGCCGATGCCGCTGAACCCGTGACCGCTCGACGCGATGACCCGGCCGCGAAAGTGGATGTCGATGTCATCCCAGTGCGCGAAATGATCCGTAATCCGCGCGTGACTCTCCGCGTCCGCTGCCTCCAGATTGTCCAGTGTCTGGTCGGAGAACACGACGCCCCAGCCGAACGTGTCATCAGGGCGATTGCGTTCCAGTACCGTCACCCGGTGCGCGGGATTCGCGCGCTTCAGCAGCAGTGAGAGATACAGGCCGGCCGGGCCGCCGCCGATGATGACAATGCGCAATGGATTCGTGCTCGAGGGGGAATCGAAGCTCAGCCGCATTGTGGCACGGCACGGCGCACCGCGGCAAGTTCGCGGCGTCTGCGAATGCGTCCGGTGCAGGCAATGCGGCGATCAGGAAGGTTGCCAGCCTGCGATCGCGGCAACCGCTACAACGTACCCGGTCGCGCACATATTTGCGGCACTCCGGCGGCCGTCGCGCGCCGTCTACACTCCGCGATCAGGTTCGTAAGCGACAGTCCCCCACGATGTTATCTGGGGGCGGCTGAGGCAGGCCGGGACGCTGCAGTCTGGGGGAATGCGGTTTGCGCCCAACCCTCTCATTACGATCCACTCCAGGAGCACCGGAGTCCCCGCATGAGTCCGCGCAAGCCGTCGCGCAAGTTGTCCGTGGCCAGACGTCGTGAGCTGGAAGTTCAGGCAGCGCTCGCCCGTGAGGCGGTCATCCACTTCCACGTGAGCAGTGCGATAGCGCTGATCGAGCTGGCCGCCGAGCGCGTTTCGGCGGTCCGTATGCTCGACATCTACCTGCGCATGCATGGCATAATCGGTCCCGAGGCCGAACTGCTGTCCTACAGCGTTCTTGCAGCGCTCGGGCATCGCGCGTCCAAGGGCGCACCCGCAAGCCTGTTCGTCGAAGGCGAAGAGCCGGCGCAGCAGCGCGGTACACTGCTGAAGGTGATCAGCCACAGGCTGCGCGGCCGGACTCATCACGACCTGCGCAGGTGGGTCGAACTGGCGACTGGCGCCGCACAGGCAGGACTCCTGGACATCCACGTCGGCTACGCCGCGAAGTTCGCCCGGGAACTGGTGGAATCCCACTCCATCCTCCAGGCCGTGGATCTGTACGCTGACATGGCCGGCGTGCCGCAGCCGCTGCGTGATCCCCTCTACCTCTTCCTGCTCGACCGCCTCGCTGCGGAGGAGCTGCCCCGGAAGAACCCGAAGGCCTCGCCGAACGCCGACCGCGTGTCACTCTTCCCTCAGCGACCGCGTCGCGTCATCTGACACCCATGCAACGAGACGGCCGCTCCTCATGAGAGCGGCCGTGCATGCGCCCGGCAGGACTCGAACCTGCGGCCCCAAGTTTAGGAAACTTGTGCTCTATCCACCTGAGCTACGGGCGCGACGTGTAGACAAATATATCGCGTCCCCGACTTCGAGTCACCTTCGAATCCCGGACGACCCGGGCCCCGATTCCGTCTCCAGCCTGATCCCGGGGGGCAGTACCGACAGCACCTGGTCGAGCACGTCGTACAGCTGATGGAGGAACGCCACCAGCTGACCGCTGCGGAAATCCGGACGGTCCAGTCCCCGCTCCTCCCACAGCGCCACGACCTTCGCCTCCTCCGGACGTAGCGGTCTGCCGATCCTGCCTCCCGCTTCCCCGTCCCCCGCACTCAGGTTCAGCGAGACCGACGGCGAGTCGATCCGTACGTGCACGCCCGGCACCGCTGTCGGCGTGACCGTGCTGCGCATCCGCTGCGCCACCCAGTTCTCTTCGATTCCTGCTGCGTCCGACAGTCGACGTGAGGTTTCGCCAATGGTGAGGACGATCATCGGATTCTCCGGGCTGGTGTAATCGACGCAACCCGAATATAAACCGAAGACCGCCGCCGCGCCAGCGTGGCGTTTGCGGGGACGTCCACCAGCAGCAACGCATATTGCCGTGCAAGGGCATCCTGGCGCCCGGCCGACCTCAGCGCTTGTCGCCCGCCACGTAACCGGTCACGATGGCCGCGAGGACGCGCGAGAGCTCGTCCACGCCGGCTGTGTCGCCGAGCGAGCTCAAACCGTCGTCGCGCAGGCGTCTCGCCAGTTCATCGAGACGGTGCGCCACGCGCTGCGCGACGTCGGAGTCTCCGTACCCGCTGACATTCTGCACCCCGGCCGGGACGATGAAGGCATCGAGCGGAAAGGGCGCGGCGTCATCGGGCTCGTCCGGCTCCGCCTCCGTATCCCAGGGATCGGCCGGGACCACCTCGTCGAGCAGCAGCTCGCCGATCAGTTCCAGGTCCTCATCATCGGTGGCGCCGTTGACGGGAACGGCACTGCCGTCATCCGCATCGACGGGCCAGTCGTCGTGCCCGGCATCGTGTATCGTCTGCGGAGGTATGTAGTCCGGCGTGGTCATCGCCCGGACTTCCCATGGTTCCGGCGCGTCGAGATAGGACGGATCTCCCGGAGCCACCGGCTCGCGCTCATCCGGAATGTCCGCAGCGGGCTCGTCAACCTCAGGCGGCGGCGCTTCCGATCGTACAGCGCCAGTGTCGTCCGCGACCGGCGTTGCATGCCGGTCTTCGGGGGGCGTAGGTGAAGAAGCGCTGCCCTCAGCGGCCGTTGCCATCTCCCCTGCGTCGTCCACCGGGGTACCGGACGGCGTGATGACGCCTGCATCGTCCGCCGGCGAGACGCCTTCCTCGGCATCGTGTTCAGGAAGCTCGGCCATGTCGCGCTCGAAGCGCGCGATGATCTCGTGCCACGTGCCAGGCTCCGTCCGACCCGCTTCCTGTGCCGGATCCTTCGCCTGGGGACGGGGCAATTCGACGCGCCCGGGGGGTCGGGGCAGCTCGAGATTGCGTGCGTGCGGTGGCAGCGCGGTGCGCAGTCGTTCCTCCGGCGGCTCCGGCGGTGGCTTCGGCGGCTCCGGCGGTGGCTTCGGTGGCTTCGGCGGAGCGGGAAAAGGTTCGCGGGTTACGGGTTCCGCCGGCAGCGGCGATGGGCGCAGTTCTTCAGCTCGGGGCGGTACATAGGGTGGCGAAAATACGGCCTCTGTTGCGGAGGCTGTTCTCAACTGAAAACGCGTCACCGCCGGCGGCGCGAGCGAGCGCCGGGGTGTATGTGACGGGTTCTGGCTCATCCAGTCGCGTTGCGGGGAGTCCAATCACGTGGCCAGACACTACAAACTTATGGTTGTAACACAGTTACGGAAAGATCGTTGTTATTCTGGCTGACGCCACCCTCCTGTTCGAAGGCTCACGCCGAGGACGATGTTGCGGCCCGGGGCCGGCTCGTAATACCTGCCTGCGGCTGCGTTCACACTGAGGGATCCGAAGTATTTCCGGTCGAACGCATTGTTGAGAGCGACGAACGGTGCGACGTCGAACGAGCGGAGCGCGAGCGACGTCCGGGCACGGAGGTCGAGCAGCGTATAGCCGGGGCTCTCGCTGGTGTTGGCATCGTCGGCGGGCTGACTGCTGTTGTGCGTCAGCTCAGCGATGATGCGGGCTGAGCCCGGAGACCACGTGGCCGCCGCAAAGATGCGGTGCGGTGTGATCCCGGGCACGCGGTTGTCCTCGAACTGCGTATCGGGACTGCCGTCATCACGGAATCGAACGTCGGTGAGGGTGTAAGCGCTCGAGAGCGCGATGTCGGGCGTCAGCGACGTGGCAGCGGCCAGTTCCACGCCGCGGTGACGCGTGCGGCCTGCGTTGCGGAAGAAGCTTCGACCTTCCGCCTCGGGTACCTGGAACTGCACGAGCCCGTCACGGACATTCATTGTGTAGAGGGCCGCCTCATACCGGACTCGCTGCGCCACCGATCCGCGCACCCCGATCTCGGTGCTGATCAGTCGCTGCGGCTCGAGGCCGGTGTTGAAGCCGACAGGGCAGCACGCTTCCCCCGGCGCCGGCGGCGCATTGATCAGTTCGGTGGTGGTCGGAGTCTGGAACGCGGACGCGACGTTTGCGAACAGCATGGCGTCCGCCACGGACATCGTCACGCCGAGCATCATGCTGGGTGAGTGCAGGGTCCGCTGCCCCGACTGGTCTATGCCGTCGCGCCTGTCGATCGTTTCGAAGCGCACGGCATCGTAGCGCGCGCCCAGCATCACTCCCACGCGGCCGGTCTCGATGCGGGCCTGCGCGAAGGGACCGATGCTCGCCACGCGGTCCTCCTGGTCCCGGCGCG
>JAGTUV010000097.1 GCA_018224305.1 Gemmatimonadota bacterium | reverse complement strand
GCCCGCTGATGCGCCGCGCGTCGCAGGCCTGAGGCCGATTTCGCGGGCGGTGCCGGCTGCGGCGACACGGGGAGCACCAGCACGGGCACATCCTCCACCGGCGCTGTCGAACGGCGTCGGCGCAGACGCATATGCGTGCACGCCTTCGCTTCGCAGCCCACCCGCCGGGCCACATCCTTCCAGATCCTGCCGTGCTCCCGATGTCCGCTCACCAGCCACGCTTCGATGTGCGCCATCTCATGCAGCAGCGTGTCCAGCAGCGCACGTTCGTTGCCCGGCAGCAGCAGGTCGATGTTCAACGCCAGCTCCGCAACCTTGCGGACGCCGTCCGCAGTGCGCGCGTAACTGACGTGGCCGAAGCGGCGCGACATCCTGTCGCTCAACCGGATCGGCAGAGGGTCCGGCAGGCTGCCACGAAAATGTGACTCATTCAAGCGGGCGTACACCGACTCGAGGTAGCTCAACTGCTGCGCGGTGCCACAGCTGACGAGCGGCTCGCCCAGGCCGTACTCCGCCACCTGGCCCTCGTGCCACTCACGCATCTGCTCGATCGAGTCGCGGAATCCGCGCGAGCGCGCAGGCGCAGTCGTGAACGCTGCGACCGCATCGATCACGCGCGCAGGAGCGGCGCGGAAACATTCGTGAAGGTTCAGCCGCCGCCGGTCGGCCGACAGCGAAATGAGCCGGGAACGGTTCGGCCGGAACCGGACTTCCCGCAGGAACTGCGCACCGCGGCTGCGCAGCGCACCCAGCAGTTCGTCTTCGTTCAGCCATGACAACTCGAGCGACAACTGCTCGTCCGAATCGACCTGTCGGGTACGGCGGCGCGGGCTCATACGGGGAAGATAATCCTGGTTGCAAGACCTGCCCGGGACGCGTGCCGTCCCGCGTGGGACATGGGCAAGGGGCGGGCCAGTCGCTGCCGGCGCGCCCGGCCCCCATGACGTGCCGGATCGGGTCGCAACGCCCGGCGCCGCTATTCAGCGATTTCCCCGCTCCACGGGGTATTCCGTGCGGCTCCAGTCGACATAGGAGCCGTCATAGAGGCGGACATCATAGCCGAGATGACGCGCGACTGTGTACAGAAAGCTCCCCTGGCCGCCCGTGCGACAGTACGCCACGACGGTGACGCCCGGACCGACGCCGGCCGCCTCGAACATCCGGCGCAGCTCGCCGTCGTCTTTCAGGCGATTGTCTACGGGGTGCACGAGGGACTGCCAGAAGACGTTACGGGCGCCGGGTATGTGGCCGGGGCGGGCGATGCCGTCGCCGGGAGTCTCCCCGCTGAATTCGGCGGGCGGCCGCGCGTCGAGGATCGCGACGGCCGGGTCGTTGAGCCGGGAGTGCACCCAGCTGGCATCGACGATCATGTCCTCGCGTACACTGAAAGGCAGGCCGGTTCCGGCAGCGGCCCGCGCTGCCGGCGCACCTCCCGGCGGGAGTGCGGCCGGTCCGCCGTCGAGCAGGGCGGCGCGGTCGCCGAGGCCGATATAGTCGAACGCGGCGTACGCCCGGCCGGCCGGAATCGGCTCGCCGACAATGAGGAACCGATCGGCATGCGCGCCTGCGGCCTCCAGCATGGCGGCGATGCTGTCCGCGGGCGGGAACTCGTTCGGAATGCCGTCGCGTTCGACACTGAAGATCGATAGCGGGACGAAAACGGCGCCCGGAAAAGCGTCCCGGTAATCCTCCTGTGCGACGAAGACCAGCTGTCCAGCGTCCGGTGTGAAGGCGTCGACGAACAGGCTGGCCGGCCGGGTGCCTTCCGCCGCCGGCGTGGCGGGGCCCGTCCGCTCGATTTCCCCGACGTCAGGCCCGCAGGCGGCGATGACTGTGACAGCGAGCATGGCAGGGATGTGACGGTTTCTCATCGGAAGCCTCTCATGGAGTGAATGAGCATGAAACATGGGCGGCCGGATGCGGGCGGTCCAGAGGCCGAAAGGGCATTACCTTCGAGCCAGCACCCCGTGCTGCAACCCGTCGGACCGAACCTGTGTCTATGGTACGGCAGAGGGAAGGCAGCGGAACCGTGGACCCCGGCAGCGGGACCCTTGAGCGACAAAGAACTGATCCAGGCGGTGCTGGCCGGCGACGGCAGGGCCGAGCGGGCTCTGTACGACGCCCACGTCGACCGCGTTTTCCGCCTGTGCTGCAGGCTGGCGAACGGCGATGATGCGCGTGGGCAGGACTTCACGCAGGAGACGTTCGTGCGCGCGTTCAGCCGGCTCGCGGAGTTCCGTGGCGACGCTTCGCTGGGCACCTGGCTGCACAGTATCGCGGTGTCGGTTTCACTGAACGGCATGCGCCGCGTGAAACGCTGGAACGAGCGCGAGACAGCACTCGACGATGTGCCGGAGGTCGGCATCGAACCGCGACGCGCCGAGCCGGACCTGAAGACAAAGCTGCGGCACGCGATCTCGCAGCTTCCGGAACACTACCGGGTGGTGTTCGTGATGTTCGACATGGAAGGATACACGCACGACGAGATCGGTGCGGCGCTGGATATGCCGGCCGGCACGTCGAAGGCTCGACTCTCACGCGCACGGGCAAAGCTGCGCGAATCGCTCGCAGAGTTTGCAGGAGAATGGGCGACATGAATCAGGAAGACCGGCTGAACGAACTGCTCGGACGCGCGCTCGGCGAACTCGACCCGCCTCCGCCCGCACCGCGCGACGAGATGTGGGCGCGCATCCAGGCGATGCGCGAGACGGGCTCGCAGGCGTCATCAGGCGCGGGCTCCTCTCGCGATGTCATCGCCATCCGACCCCGCGCGCGGAGGACAGCGTGGATTCCATGGAGCGCCGCTGCGGCCGCGGTGCTGGTGGTGGGCATCGGTCTCGGCCGGATGTCCATGGACACAGCGTCCGACAGCGCGCCCGCCGTGGCGACGTCGACAGATCCGGTGGGGCAGCCGGAGACCGTGCCGCCGGCATACCGTCTCGCGGCCACGAGTCATCTCGAACGGACGGAAACATTGCTGGCTTCGCTCGCCGTCGACGACCGCCCGGGCGGCACGCGCGAGATGTCAGGATGGGCGCGCGAGCTTCTTACGGACACGCGCCTGCTGCTCAGTTCGCCGGCAGCACAGGATGCAGCCACGCGTCGGTTGCTTGAAGACCTCGAGCTGGTGCTCGCGCAGATCGCCGGAATACCCGAATCACGCGCGCAGCAGGAAGTGGAACTCATTCATGCCGGACTCAACCAGAGCGACGTGCTGCTGCGACTGCGCGCCGCCACCGCGGGCCCGAGGCTCGTGGGTACCTGATGGAGATAGAACAATGCATCCGATAGTCATCGCGCTCGCACTGAGCGCTGCACCCGTCCAGGGTCCGGCAACGCCGTCCGTACCGGCAGTCCGGTCGATGCCCGCGTCGCCCGCAATTCAATCGATGTCCTCGCCGGCAGTCCGGCCGGCGTCCGCGCCGCCCGCAGTTCAATCGATGTCCCCGCCCGCAG
>JAGTUV010000096.1 GCA_018224305.1 Gemmatimonadota bacterium | reverse complement strand
TACGGCGGTCTCCGGCACGCTCACGTGAAATGTGTGCGTGGTGATCGATGATGGTGCGAGTCGAACCATCACGGCGGAACGGTCCGCAGTGTAGTGCCAGCCGTGCGGCAGTTGCGGGGTGATATCGTTGAGCACTACATCCGCCGGACCGCCATTCCAGACCGTGACCGTGAGCTCGAACGAAGTGCCTGGGACGGGCGTCGGCGTGTCGGCGATGACATCGACGATAACGCCAGCGTGCAGCAGCAAGACATCCGCAGCCTGCTTCCTCTCATCCGCTGTCCGTGTGCGCAGCAGGACGAAGCGCTCATCGTCGAGCAGCGCCAACGCGGCATCGAGCGCGCGGACCGCGTCGTCAGGCCGCGGTGCGGGTGCCGGGCGGACAAAAAGGTTCAGCGCCAGGCCGATGGCCTCGACAATGTCCTCGTAGCGAAGCAGGTGCCCCAGCACCCCGGCGGGCGCTCCCGCGCGTTGAGCGTGCTGGGACAGAGTGGTGTCCAGTCCCGCGAACAACGACTGCGCGCCGGAGGGGTAATTGCCCGCCAGCACGCGCAGAGAAGTGGACTGCGGCCCCAACGGCTGCGCCATCCCCATGTCCTGCGAGCGATGGCGGCTGCGGCTTTCCATCGCGATCTGGAATCGCGATCGTCCGAACAGTGCGTCGTAGTCACCCGTGGCGACGCGCAACGGCGGATCCGCCGGCGGCCGGTAGAGCGCCTGGAACAGATACGCAGCTGCATGCGGCCGGAGTCCGCGCGCGAGCTGGGCAGGAAACTGCGCCGCGTCCGCAGCTGCCGTGAATGCTTCACGCGACATGATGCCCGCGGCCTGATGCTGCCCGTGACCGTCAGCGTCCGTGCCGCTGAACACCGACACGATGATGTCGGGGCGATAGTGGCGCACCACTTCAACCACGTCTGCAAGCAGGGAATCGCGCGGCCACTGCGTGAACGCCTCGTCTGCGGACTTGGAGAAACCGTAGTCGTAGGCGCGAGTGAAGTACTGGCGTGCGCCATCGAGGCGGCGGGCTGCCAGCAGTTCTTCCGTGCGGATCAGACCCAGACCCTCCTGCAGCTCCGGGCCGATCAGATTCTGGCCGCCCTCGCCCCGCGTGAGCGAGAGGTACGCGACATCGGCGCCATCGCCAAGCGCGAGTTCGGCGATCAGCGCCGTGTTCTCGTCATCCGGATGAGCGGCGATCATCAGGACCCGCTTCGTCGTGCCGAGCCGGCGCAGCGCCACACCCAGCTCGGCTGCGCCTCGACTCTCGATAATCGCCTGGGCGGCCGCATCGACGGGTAGCAGGAATAGAACGAGCGCGGCCAGGCCGAGCCGGGAACGCATGGTGATGCCGTGACGGGTGGTCATGACGGTGAGATAACCGCGACGCGCACCTCGGGCAAGATGGCCTGCACGCCTGTGACCGCCCGCGAATCGGCACATCTGCGCGCGCCAATCGGCGGCACGCCTGCGCGCATCAGGGGAATTGGCGGTGCGTCCGCGCGCGCCGTAGATTCACGACCCGGTTTCCGTCCGATCCCTCTGCACGAGGTCTCGTCATGCGCAGAACCATACAGTGCGTCCTGGCCGCTGTCGCGGCCTGTGCTGCGGCCGTGCCTGTCTCTGCGCAGCACGACCCGGCGCTCAGGGAGCGCGCCCGCCAGATCCACGACGCAGTGATAACGATTGACACGCACGATGACATTCCGGGCAACTACGCGACAGCGGAAATGAACCCGTGCATCGGCACGCGGATGCAGGTCGATGTGCCGAAGATGGAGGAGGGTGGGCTCGACGTCGCGTTCCTGATCGTGTATGTGGGGCAGACAGAGCGGACGCCGGAGAACTACGAGCGTGCGCAGCAGCAGGCCATGCAGAAGTTCGAGGCGATTCACCGGCTCACGTCGGAGTTGTGTCCGGACCGCATCGAGCTGGCCAGGACGGCTGATGATGTTGAACGGATCCATCGTGCCGGGCGGCTGGTGGCCGCGATCGGTATCGAGAACGGCTACGTCATCGGCAGGGACATCTCGCTCGTATCGAAGTATCACGAACTCGGCGCACGGTACTTCGGGCTCGCGCACAATGGGCACAATGACATCGCTGACTCGTGGCAGCCGAGCGAACGCAGCGGTGATCAGGGTTTCGAGCACAATGGTTTGAGCGCGTTCGGCGAACAGGTAGTTGCCGAGCTGAACAAGGTCGGCATCATGGTGGACGTATCGCACATCTCGAAGGCGGCGATGCTGCATACGGCGCGTGTGAGTCGAGCTCCGATCATCGCATCGCACTCGAGCGCGCGGGCACTGACGCCGACCGAGCGGAACATGGACGATGAGATGATGCGCGCGCTCGCTGCAACCGGCGGCGTGATGCAGATCGTCGCGTTCGCGGGTTACGTGAAGAGGCAGCCGCCGGCGCGGCAGCAGGCCCTTCAGGCATTGCGCGAGGAGCTGGGTGTCACGGGCGGTCGCGCGGCCATTGCGACCCTGGACGACGCGGTGCGCGTACGATACCAGGCAGGCATGGATGAGATCGAATCCCGCTGGCCGGCAGCAGCCGTAAGCGATTTTGTGGACCATGTGGATTACGCCGTGGAGCTCATCGGTATCGATCACGTAGGGTTGAGCTCGGATTTCGATGGTGGCGGCGGTGTGACCGGGTGGTCCAGTGCGGCGGAGACGTTCAACGTAACGCTGGAACTCGTGCGGCGCGGATACACGGAGGACGAGATCCGCAAGCTGTGGGGTGGGAATCTTCTACGGGTCTGGCGCGAGGTGGAGCGAATTGCGCGGGAGATCTGACGTGCCCGGTCCGGCTACTGGCGCGACAGCGGTCCGGTGACGACATTGCCGGCAGTGATGGATGCTGCATGGACGACCGAAGGGAGCGTGGTCGGAACCATGCATGACGGACAGGACGCCCGCCGGGAGGCGTGGCAATCGAGCAGTGGAGGTCGCAGTGAGAGAATCGATCCGGCAGTTCTTCGCGGAACGCATGGCGCCGACGAACGGCGAGCCGCACGGCAAGGCACAGGCAAGACTCGATGCCGAAGATGAGCGGCAGCGCCTGCACGTAGCCGCGTGCGCACTGCTCCTCGAGATCGCGCATGCCGATGACACGTTCTCGGAGTCGGAGCAACTGCACATCGAGGCAGTGATGCGGCGCCATTTCGATCTCGATGAGGAGACCGCTGTTGCACTGATCGAACTGGCGGAGGCGGAGCGCTCCAAGGCCATCGATCTGTACCAGTTCACATCGCTGATCCGCGACAATTACGACCTCGGACAGAAGACGCTGCTGGCGGAGATCATGTGGGGGCTGATTCTCACGGATGGGGAGGTGCAGCGCCACGAAGGGTACATGCTGCGCAAGATCGCCAATCTGCTGGATCTCGAGGCAGGCTATCTCTCGACGGCGCGCAAACGGGCAGCGGCGCGGCTGGACTGAGCGCAGCACTAGGCACCTGGAGCAGAAACGCCCCTGGCCATCATTGGCCGGGGGCGTTTCATTCTGTTACAGCAGCTGACCTACCTGTAGCGCATCTCACCCAGGCGGACCTGCAGGTCGAACGGCTGGCCGTTCGCACGCAGCCCGGTCATGCGCACGGTCTGATTGGGCTCGGTGTTGCGCAGCACGCGCAGCAGATCGCCCTCACCGGTAACGGGTGTGCCGCCGATGCCGGTGATGATGTCGCCCTGGCGCAGTCCTGCGCGATCCGCCGGAGCGCCCGCTTCCACGGCCATGACGAGGATCCCCTCGCTGACGGGCAGCCGGAACTGACGAACGAGCTCCGGATAGAGGCCGAGATGACGGATGCCGATGTACGGCCGGGTGACGACACCCGTCGTCAGCAGTTGCTCGGCAACGTCCCGCCCGAGATTGATCGGAATGGCGAAACCGATGCCGACGATCGGCTGGCCTCTCGGCGTCGCATTCAGAACGGCCGTGTTGATGCCAATGACCTCACCGCGCGAGTTCAGGAGCGGTCCGCCGGAGTTACCGGGGTTGATCGCCGCGTCCGTCTGGATCAGTTCGTCGAGGCGGGGATTGATGGAACGGTTGAGCGCGGACACCACGCCGGTGGTCACGGACCGCTCGAAGCCGACCGGGTTGCCGATCGCGATCGCGGCCTGGCCGACCTGAAGCTGGTCGGAGTCGCCGAGCGGTGCAGCGGGCAGATTGTTTGCTTCCACGCGCACGACGGCCAGATCGATGTCCGGCGCCCGGCCCAGCACCGCGCCCTGGTACTCGTCGCCATTGGCCATGCTCACGGTCACCGTTCGCATGTTGCCGACAACATGTGCGTTCGTCAGGATCACGCCGTCGGCACGGATCACGACCCCCGATCCGGACCCGGCGCCCGATAAAATGCTGACGACCGCGGGCGATACGCGGCGCGTGATGTCGATGACGGTCTGCTCGGGCGTGAGTAACGGTGCATCGGGGGCCGTGACATCCGCCCACGCGGGCGGGGCGCTTCCGACCGCAGGCACGATGCCGATCACCGCCTGTCCCGCGCCGATTCCCAGACCAAGTGTGCCCGCGAGTGCGAGTCCGGCTGCAATTTTTCTCATTCCTCGTACCTCCTCCGGCGAATC
>JAGTUV010000095.1 GCA_018224305.1 Gemmatimonadota bacterium | reverse complement strand
TCCTCCGCGGCAGGCGTGGACCCAACGCTCGTGCGATCACGAGCCGGTGCCTCCGATTGACTGAATGACACAGCACGGTACGTTGCCTGATCGCGCACTCATACGCATCGGAACTCCATGAGCGAAGCTTCGCCGCTGCGCGATGCTGGCCGGCTGCATCACTCTCGTCCCGCTGACCGCATCAGGCTGCTGGTCGGCACGAAGCGCGGACTCTTCGTGCTCGACGGTGATGGCACGCGTGCGCAGTGGCGTATCTCGCCGCCGCGGCTCACCGGTCGCGAGGTCTATCACGCATTCATCGACCCGCGCGATGGTACCGCATGGGCAGCGACGGACCACGCCGTCTGGGGCGCGCACGTGCACCGCAGCGACGATGGCGGCGATACATGGGAGACGCTCGGCAGCGCGCCGCACTACGACGATGAGCGCGGCCTCACCGCGATCTGGCACCTCGCACCGGGACCCGCGACGCAGCCGGACACGATCTACGCCGGCATCGAGCCCGCCGGCCTGTTCGTCTCACACGACCGCGGCGAGTCGTGGCAGCCCGTGGACGCACTCAACGAGCATCCGACGAACGGGACGTGGCAGCCGGCCGGCGGCGGCCTCGCGCTCGGCGCCATCCAGCACGATCCGCGCGATGCGCAGCGCATCTATTGTTCGCTGTCTGCGGGCGGCGTGTACCGGTCGGACGACGGCGGCGCGAACTGGGCGCCGTGCAATCGCGGCGTGCGCGCCGAGTTCCTGCCCGATCGCTTCCCGCGCACGGGTCAGTGCGTGCATCAGCTTCTGCTGCACCCGGCGCGGCCTGACCGTCTCTACCAGCAGAACCACTGCGGCGTGTACCGGTCTGATGACCGCGGCGACAACTGGATCGAAATCACGGACGGCCTGCCGAGCGAGTTCGGCTATGCCCTCGCGCTCGACCCCGCGGACGCGGATGTCGCGTTCGTCATCCCGGAGACGTCGAGCCACATGCGTGCGACGATCGCTGGGAAGCTGCGCGTGTATCGCACCGCCGATGCGGGCGCGACATGGGAGCCGCTGACGAACGGGCTGCCGCAGGAGCACGCATACGTGTCGATCCTGCGCGAGGGGATGTGCAACGATGCTGGCTCACCGGTCGGTGTGTACTTCGGCACGTCGAGCGGGCACCTGTTCGGATCTGCCGATGCCGGCGATTCGTGGACTCTCATCGCGGGCTACCTGCCGCGAATCCTTTCCGTCACCGCTTCACCGCGACCCGGCTGACGCCGCTTCAACTGACGCGCCGCAACCGTCGCGCGCGACGCACCCTCGTCAACGATCGGTTTCGAGTTCCAGCGCGAGACGGCTGCACAGCGATCCGCGTGCGGCGGCGGAAGCCAGATCCTTCATCGCACCCCAGCGCCACGCCTGGTAGCGCGTGGTGCCATCGGCGCCGCCGGCATCCGTGACCGGCGTTCCGCCCAGGATCCGCGCTTCGAGCAGCTGCATGTCCAGACGATACGCCGCACGCTGTGCGGAGCCCTCGTTCAGCAGTCGGCCTGCCTCGAGCTCGACACCGAGTTTGTCGCGGCCGGCCCGGCGGGCCGCATCCGCCGGCGACTCATCCTCCGCGAGCGTTGCAGCCGGCAGCCCCCAGACGCCAGGGAGGTCTTCATCGTCCGGCGGGCGCTGGACGAGCAGCACTGCGTGCCGCTGCGCGGCGTCACGGATGACCAGCGCAACGGACCGCTTTACATTCACGCCCTGCCCTCCTGTTGCTTCACGCCCTGCCCTCCTGTTGCTTCACGCCCTGCCCTCCCACTGCCCGTCCCAGCCGAACCGCCTCCAGTCGATCCGTCCGTTTCCGCCGAACTCCACGCCTTCGCCTTCGAGCAGCGCGCGCTGAAGCTGCGGGCCGGGCATCGCGCCACGGATCGATATCTCACCGTTGCGGTTCACCACCCGCCACCACGGCACGTCCGCGCCGTCGGGCAGCGCGTGCAGTGCCTGGCCAACGCCACGGGCTGCGCGCGGGTGGCCGAGCAGCGCCGCGATGCCGCCGTAGCTGACGACACGCCCGTGCGGCACCCGGCACACCATGGCGTATACCCGATTCGTGAACGTGCTCATGGACGACAAGACGTGCTCATGGACGACAAGATAGGACTGCCGACGCGGCACCGCAGTGCCGGCGAACTGCGCGACCGTGACTGGCTCGCTACCCCTCCGCGGTCTACCTTCCACGCATGGAACCGCAGTTCACGGTAATGGTCCGGCTGGCGGCCGAGCTGACGATCAAGGCGCCGCGCACGCGCATCGCGTTTCTGCGTCGTCTGCGACGCAACATCGGAGACGCAATGCGCTCTGCCGGCATCGACTACCGCATCGAGCCGATCTGGGGGCGCATCTTCGTGCGGGCTGACTCGCACCTCGCGCTGCCGGTGCTCGCCCGGGTGTTCGGCATCAGTTCGATTTCCTACGTGGAACGCGAGATTCCGGCCGAACTCGATACGATCGTCACCGAGGCTACGTCACACTTCCGGGAGGCGGTCACCGGCAAGACGTTCGCCGTACGCGCACGCCGCACCGGCAAGCACACGTACCGGTCGCTCGACATCGAACGACAGCTCGGCGCGGCGCTGCTGCCGTACTCCGCCGGCGTGAATCTGTCGAAACCCGGGTTCACCGCGTATGTCGAAGTCCGCGACGAGACGGCATATCTCTTCTCCGAACGGATCCCGGGAGCCGGCGGGCTCCCCCTGGGCGTGGAAGGCAACGCAGTATCGCTGCTGTCCGGCGGCTTCGACTCCGCGGTGTCGTCGTGGCTGCTGCTCAAGCGAGGCGTGGCGCTCGATTACGTCTTCTGCAACCTCGGCGGCGACGCGTACGAGCGCGCGGTCGTGCAGGTCGGCAAGGCGATCGCCGACGAATGGAGCTACGGCACGCGCCCGCGCCTGAACGTCATCGACTTCGCCCCTGTGCTCGAGGAGTTGCGCGAGAAGACACGTCCCTCGTACTGGCAGGTGGTGCTGAAGCGGCTCATGTACCGCACCGCGTGCATGGTCGCGGATGAACGCAGCGCGGAAGCGATCGTCACGGGCGAGGCCATGGGGCAGGTGTCGTCTCAGACGCTGGCCAATCTGCGCGCGATCGAGGCCGTATCGACGCTTCCAGTGCTCCGCCCGCTCATAGGCTTCGACAAGGAGGAGATCATCGACCGCGCGAAGGCGATCGGCACTGCGGCGCTCTCCGAGCAGGTCAGGGAGTATTGCGCGATCACGCCCGGCCAGCCGGTCACCGCGGCGACCATCATGCGCGTGGATCACGAGGAAGCGAAGATGGACCCGGCCGTGCTCGAGCGTGTCGTTGCCGCGCGGAAAGTACTCGATCTGCGCGCACTCCTGCCCGCCGACCTCGCCGCGCCATATCTGTTCATAGAGGATGTGCCGGACAACGCGGTCATCATTGATACGCGACCGAAGTCACAGTATCGCACCTGGCACCTCAAGGGAGCCCTTCACATGGAGGAGTGGGAGCTGCTGCGAGACTTCAGGCGGCTCGACCGGAAACCGGTGTACGTGCTGTACTGCTCGCACGGTATCCAGACGGCGTATCTCGCCGAGCGCATGCAGCGGCAGGGCTTCGAGGCGTATTCGTTCAGGGGGGGAGCGCGGGGTGTGATGAAGTATGCGCAGGAGCGCGGGTTGAACCTGTCGCTGCTGCGCTGATCAGCGCAAGCGGACGCGGAACCCATTTTGCAAAACGTCCCATACGAGCACTTTTCCGCCCCGCACACTGCTCGCTGGCACCTCGACGGCGCGCCGCCGCCAGGGCGGCCGACAGCGGAGTATGGCCCTGACCGGGCAATCGCCCGGGAGCAGCGAAATGGCTGGATGCGCCATTTTGCAAAATGGGTTCCGCGTCCGCTTGCTCCGCTTGCTCCGCTTGCTGCTACACGGTGAGGACGACCTTCCCGAAATTCCCGTCCCCCTCCACAAGCTCGTGCGCCCGAACCACATCCTCCAGCGGCAGCACCGTGTCGATGATCGGTCTCACCGCCGCGGTCTCCAACAGCGGCATCACATCGCGCTCGAATGCACGCACTGCCTCGACCTTCTCCACGAGCGAGCGGGCACGCAGCACCGTACCGGTGATCGTCGCGCGCTTCTGCAGCAGCAGCCTCATGTCCAGTTCGCTCTTCGCTCCAGCGACCAGGCCGACCACCACGATGCGGCCGAGCACGCGAATCGCACGCAGGTTGCCCGCAAGGTAGTCACCACCGACGAGGTCCAGGACGGCATCGACACCTTCCGTCGCGCGCGCCGTATGCACTTCACTCAGCACGCGGTCCGCGAAGCTGGCTGCGTCCGTCTCGATCCCGACATCGAGACCGAGCGGCTGTGCCCGCTCCAGCTTCCACCCGCTGCGCTGCGTACCGATCACCAACACGTCGTGCGCCTTCGCAAGTTGAAGTGCCGCCGTGCCCACGCCACTGCCGACTGCGTGAATGAGCAGTGACTCGCCGCGTTGCAGACCGAGCCGTGTGAACAATGCGTCGTGTGCAGTGATGAACGCTTCCGGTATCGCGGCCGCATCCTCCAGTGAGAGTCCGGAGGGCACACGCATCGCTTCGTCTTCGTGTGTGACGATGTAGTCCGCGTAGCCGCCGCCGCCGACGAGACCCATCACACGGTCGCCCGCACGCCACCGCTGAGCACCTTCACCGATCGCATCGACAACGCCCGCGTACTCGAGGCCGGGAATGTCCTGCGGCGCGCCTGCCGGCGCGGGGTAGCGGCCCATCCGCTGGAGCAGGTCCGCGCGATTGACCGCAGTCGCATGAACGCGCACGCGAATCTCGCCGGTACCCGGCAGCGGATCCGCGACGTCGCGCAGCGCCAGGACATCGGGGCCGCCGGGCCTCGTGATGACGATAGCTCGCATAATCAGCGTACTCGCATAATCAGCGTTTTGGGTGGTGGCTCATTGCGGCACGCATGCCCGCAGACGAGGCGCAGGAATGACGCCGGCGCGCAGACCAGCGAATCAGGAACGTCGGCGCGACAGATCAGCGAAACAGGAGGAGTGAGAACAGTGCGGCGAGCAGGATCGCGATCGCCATCAGGATCTGGAGCAGGGCCATGCCGCAACCCAGGCGCGCGGCAGCGATCGCGCAGCCACCGGCATCGCGCGGGGGCAGCGGCTCGCCCCCGGCGTCTGCATCGCCGGCCAATCCGTCAGAGCGCCTTCTTCGCGACGAAGTGGTAAATCAGCGCAAAACCGAACGCGCCGGCCGTCGCACCGATCAGTCCCCCGAGCCGCAACGGCAGCGGAGCGTGGTGGATGTAGGGAGACATGCCGAGCATACCGCCGATGAACGCGCCAAACACACTGAGGACGATCGTCATCAGCTGCGTCGTCTCCGGACCGCGGTAGAAGAAATACATTACGAAGCCCCCGAGGAGGCCGAGTGCGGTCCAGACGGCGAAGCCCATTACGAATGCCACGATCGTTGTCCCTTGCTTGGCTGTTGCTGCATGCCTGCGCGGCGAATTCTCGCGCGGACTTTAGCGGGCGCGCGCTGGAAAGGCAAGGAATGGGAGGGGCTGGAGCACGGCTGCCGCCTGGCTGAGTCCGGGCGACTCACCTGCCCGAACGCGCGGCGGACTGCCAGCCTCAATGCGCGGCTAC
>JAGTUV010000094.1 GCA_018224305.1 Gemmatimonadota bacterium | reverse complement strand
CACCTGAAGCGCCTGGGCCTGCACATCCCCTTCACTATCGGACAGAGCCATGCGGGCGATGCCGACAGCCTCCCTCGGGTGCGTGACGGCGAACTGCCGCATGGCCGCCACCGCAGTCGCGCGGATGTGCACATCCTCGGCGTCGAGCGCACTGCGGAAGACGTGCATGTGCGTATCGGCTCGACGCTGCGCGAGCACGAACAACGCGTTCACGCGCACCACCACCGGCGCATGCACATCCGCCGCTGCTTCGGCGAGCAGATAATTCGTTGCCTCTCCATGTTCACTCGCGTACACGCTCACCGAGTCCTGCTGTTCGGCAGTGATCGGGTACGGAAGCAGCATGTGGTACAGACGCGGATCGCCGCGCCAGCGAGTTTCATCGAGGTTAGGGTCCACGCCGGACCGCGTGCCGCCCGTGGCACACGCACCGATGGCTACCGCCGAGGTGATCAGGACAAGCAGAGTTCGCTTCATTGATATTCTACTCTTCATTCCATGATTAAGCGCTGTCATCTACACGGCCGCGTCCCGGAGTGTAGCTGCCGAGTACCCTCGCGCCGCTCGCGCCCGTCGCTTCCGGAACGTTGCCGGTCGCACCTTCTACATGCGCCCACGCGAGTGCTGCAAACGCTAGTGCTTCCTTCGCAGCGGGGTCGATCCCGAGCGCCGTGCGGTCGGCACTGACGTCCAGACCGGGCAGGCTCCGGCGGATGCGCCCCACCAGTTCGGCGTTGAGCGCACCGCCGCCCGTGATGACCACTTCATCCACGCCGCGCGGAAGTGCCCAGCGTTCGATCGCTTCCGCGATACTGCGCGCCGACAACTCCGTCAGGGTACAGATGAACGACGCCCAGTCCTCGTGGCTGCGCGGTGCGACACGTTCCGCAAGCCGCTGCACGTAAGGCCGGCCGAACACTTCCCTGCCGGTGGACTTGGGCGGAACCCGCTGCAGAAACGGGTGCGCGAGCAGCTCCTCGAGCAGCGCCGTGTCCGGTGTGCCTTCAGCCGCCCATTGCCCGTCGCGGTCGAACGTGCTTTCGCCCTGCGACGCCAGCTCGACCGCAGCGTCGATCAGCGCATTGCCGGGGCCCGTGTCGAACGCCAGGACCGGCTCCGGTGAGCCGCGCGGCGGCAGCCACGTGAGGTTGCCCATGCCGCCGATATTCTGAAGCACGCGCCTGCGCGAGGGGTGCGAGAACAGCAGTCGATCCACCCACGGCACCAGCGGCGCACCCTCCCCGCCCGCGGCCATGTCACGCGAGCGGAAATCGCTCACAACCGCAATGCCGGTGCGCTCCGCAATCGTCGCCGCACATCCGATCTGCAGCGTCGAGCCACGCCGGCCATCCTGTGGCGGCTCGTGCCACATGGTCTGCCCGTGTGAACCGATGACGGTGATGCTGTCCGCCGTGACACCCGCATCCACGATCAGCGTGTGCACAGCCGCAGCGAACCATTCGCCGATCTCCACGTTCAGCCGGCACAGCGACGCGGCATTGCCGTGCACCATGCCTTCGTGAATGAGGGACCGCTGCGCGGCCGTGTACGGCACGTCGAGAAAGGACTGGATCCGCCATTCAGGCGAGTCCGTCGGCCCCCCGATCTCGACCAGTGCGGCGTCGATGCCGTCCAGCGATGTGCCGGACATCAGACCGATCACCCGCACCGGTAGCGCTCCGGCCTGCGGTGTGGAACGTGGTCGCGCGCGGCGCCGATCATCCCGGAAGTGCCCCGAGGTCGGGGATGATGCGGCCGATCAGGCCGCCCTCCGATTCCAGTCGTCCGCGCGCGGACTCGGCGTCGATGTCGAGGCGGCCCATCACGATGGCCGTCTTGACGTGTCCGCCGGACTGCTCGAGCAGCGTCGTGGCTGCGGGCCGATCGACTCCGACGGTCTCCATCAGGATGCGTTCACCGCGATCGCGCAGCTTCTCGCACGTCACCTGAAGGTCCACCATCAGGTTGCCATAGACCTTGCCGAGTCTGACCATCGATGAGGTAGTGATCGTGTTCAACACCATCTTCGTCGCCGTACCGGCCTTCATCCGTGTCGAGCCGGTGATCACCTCGGGGCCGACGAGCGGCGCGATGACCACATCATGAGTGTCCGTGAGTGCCTCGTTCGGATACGTGCAGAGCAGGAAACCGGTTCGTGCGCCGCACTCCCGCGCCTTCGCCAGCGCGCCGTGCACATACGGTGTCGTACCGGACGTCGCGATGCCAAGCACGAAATCCTTAGGGCCGACATTGCGCGCAGCGATGTCGCGAGCACCATCCTCCGGATCATCTTCCGCACCCTCCTTCGCGCGCACCAGCGCGTCGTAGCCGCCGGCGATCAGGCCCTGCACCATGACCGGGTCAGTGCCGTACGTCGGCGGCATCTCGGATGCGTCGAGCACGCCCAGCCTGCCGGACGTCCCCGCGCCGACATAGATCAGGCGGCCGCCCTGTTTGAAGCAGTCCACGACGATGTCGATGGCATGCGCAATCTCTTCCCGCTCCTCCCGGACCGCTTCCGCAACCATGCGGTCCTCCGCATTGATCAGGTCGACGATATCCTGGGTCGACAGCTGATCGATGCGCATGCTGCGCGGATTGCGCTGTTCAGTGAGGCGATCGTCCTGCGATGGTCTATTTCCCATTAGCACCGTAACTTGCCACGTCTTTCACAGGCCCGGTAGATTGGCGCGGTAAGGTACCCCGAACGTGACGCCATGACCAGTCTTCTCGATCGTGCGACCGGCTTCCGGCGCGACCTCATCGATCTGCGCAGGGATCTGCACCGGCACCCCGAGCTTTCGTTCTGCGAGAGCCGTACCGCCGACACTGCCGCCCGCGCTGTCGAAGCGCACGGCTGGCGCGTGCGTCGCGGCGTGGGTCGCACGGGTGTAGTGGCCGAACTCGGCTCCGGCCGCCCGCTCATTGCCCTGCGCGCGGACATGGACGCGCTGCCCATCCAGGAATCCGGCGACACCGAATACCGTTCCACCGTCGACGGGGTCATGCACGCGTGTGGTCACGACGCGCACGTAGCCATGCTCATCGGCGCCGCGCGACTCCTGACGGAGGCGCAGGTCGCAGGTCAGCTCCAGGGCACGGTACGCCTCCTGTTCCAGCCGTCCGAAGAGGCCTCGGACGACGAAGGGAAGAGCGGTGCCACGCGCATGATCGAGGACGGCGCCATGGACGGCGTGGAGGCGATCTTCGGTCTCCATATCGGCGCGCACCTGCCGCTCGGACAGGCCTTCATCTCGCCGGGTGCGATCATGGCCGGCTCCGACCTGTTCACCGCTACGGTCCGCGGCCGCAGTTCACACGCCGGTCGCCCCCACGAGGGCACCGATGCCATCGTGCTCGCCGCGCACGCCGTCCTCGCCTGCCAGTTGGGCACCGCTCGACGCATCTCCCCGCACGACGAAGGCACGCTGTCGATCGGCACGATTCGCGGCGGGTTTGCCGAGAACGTGCTCGCGGAAAGCGTCGCGCTGCGCGGGACGATCCGCTATTACCGCGACGACGTGCGCGAGATCCTCCGCGATGCGCTCGAACGCGGGTTCGGCGTAGTCGAGACGCTGGGCGGAGGCTGTGATCTCGCTCTGAAGCCCGGCTATCCCCCCGTCGTGAACGACGACAACGCCACCGACCTCGCGAAACGGGCAGTCGCCGAGGTGATCGGCGCGGACGCCGTTGTGCCATTCGAGCCGATGATGGGTGCAGAGGACTTCGCGATCCTGGCCCGCGAAGCACCCGGCTGCTTCTTCTGGCTGGGCGCCGCTCTCGAGCCGCCGAGGGAACATCATCACCCTGCTTTCGATATCGATGAGCGTGCGCTGCCGATCGGCGCAGCAGCACTGGCTGCATGCGCGACCCGCGCACTTCACGAATTCAACAGGTAGAACCGCATGAATAGAAGGATTCCCGTCATCGTCGCCGGCTCGCTCCTCGCGGCCGCCCTGCTCGGCTCGGCCTCCGGCGTTGAGGCGCAGCGACAGTTCGGCACGCAGCCCCCGAAGACGTGGGCAGGCGTCTACGGCCTGATGTATACCAGCGTTTCCGGCATGAGGGACCCGGGCAGCCAATCGCGCTGGCTCTTCGACGACGCCGCGTTCGGCGGAGGCGCTTTCGTACAACGGCAGGTCGGCCAGAGCCTGCGACTCGGCGTCGATGGCTCCGTCGCCCGACCGAAGTTCGAGCGGCGCAACCTCACAACCGACCTCATTGAGGCCAGCGGAACCGCGTCAATCGCCACCGCCATGGCGACCGGCCGCTACGGCTACAGCGGCGGCAGCGACATCGGCTTCTACCTCGCCGGCGGCATCGGCGCGGTGGCATACCAGCTGGGCGAGCTGGACTGGAACGCCGACTTCGCGCTCCAGGCGGGCACGGGCCTGGAGTATCGCTTCGGCGGTAACAAGGCTCTCGCGCTCGAGTGGGGCCGCACGTGGGGCTACCACGAGAAGGAGGACCTGGGTGGGGGGAACCAGACGCACTCGGCGCTCAGGCTGGGGCTGGGGTTCGGGTTCTGACGGGTCTTCAGCTGCGGGTCTGACTGGGGGGACACGTCTCAGACGCGTACCGTCAGTCCGTCTACCAGACTGTTGCGGTAGGCCTTGATGGCGGGCACGAGGCCGATGAGGAATGAAGCGACAACGACCGCGACGAGGTACATGTACGCGGTGGTGGTCGGCGGCTGAATGGGCAGGTACAGGCCGAACGTGCTCTCTACGAAGCCCTTCAGCAGTGCGAGCGCCGCGTAGATCAGGGCGACGCCGGCCAGCGCACCCGCCAGGCCGAGCATCCCGGACTCCAGAACGAGCAGCGCGAAGATCCGGGGTGCGCCGGCGCCCACGGCGCGCAGGATGGCCATCTCCCGACGCCGCGCCTCGAGCGATGAATACAGGGACAGCAGCATGCCGATCAGCCCGACGGCCACCACGAAGAACGTCACGATCAGCAGTGCGTCCTCGGCGTAGCCCACGCCTCGCCACATCTCGGCGAGTGCGACGCCCGGCAGAATCGCCATGGTCGCCTCCTGCTCGTACGTATTGATCTCACGCTGCAGCTGAAGTGTCGCAATGCGGGTGCGCGCGCCGAGGAAGAACGCCGTGATCTGCTCGGGCGGTG
>JAGTUV010000093.1 GCA_018224305.1 Gemmatimonadota bacterium | reverse complement strand
GTTGAACGTCTCGGCATTCGCCGACGTCTTGAGGATATCCTCCTGCTCCGGCAGCATGTCCACCACCACGATGTCCGGGCGGCCGTCGTTGTTGTAATCCGCAGCGTCCGCGCCCATCGAGAACCGGCTCGTATGGCCCAGCGCGCCGGCGATCGATTCCGTGAACGTGCCATCGCAGTTGTTGATGTAAAGGAAATCGTTCTCCTGGAAATCATTTGCCACGAACAGGTCGATGCAGCCGTCCGCGTTCACATCACTGGCGACCACGCCCAGGCCGTAGCCCTCGACACCGCCGTAGATCCCCGCCTCATCGCTCACATCG
This sequence comes from Gemmatimonadota bacterium, assembly GCA_018224305.1. Classification (GTDB taxonomy): domain Bacteria; phylum Gemmatimonadota; class Gemmatimonadetes; order Longimicrobiales; family RSA9; genus SH-MAG3. Next base: position 4,481 of record JAGTUV010000093.1, on the reverse strand, counting down.
ACGAAACGGCCACCATCGTTGCGCAGCAGCCGGTCGCCCGCGCGCGGATGGCGCTGCCGCTGCGGCCTGGAGCTGACGCCGCGTTCCGTATGGACGGAGTGGTTCAGCAGATAGACGTCGAGATCGCCGTCATTGTCGTAGTCGAAGAATGCGGCCTGCGTCGCGTACCCGACATGGTCCAGGCCGTATTCCGCCGTGCGGTCCGTGAACGTGCCATCGCCATTGTTGATGTACAGGACGTTGTGCCCCTCCATCGTGAGATAGCTCACGCCGGAAACATATATGTCCAGGCGACCGTCGCCGTTCACGTCGGCCATCGTCACGCCCGTCGTCCAGCCGCCCGCGCCCGCGACACCCGCCCGCTCCGTCACATCCTCGAACTCGTAACCGCCCAGATTGCGATACAGCCGGTTCGGCCCGAGGTTCGACGTGAAGTACAGGTCCGGCAGCCCGTCGTTGTCGATGTCCCCCGCCGCGACACCCGCGCCGTTGTAGTAGTACAGATAGTTGAGGATGTTGAAATCGGCCTGCTCCGGCAGCTCGTTGACGAAATCGACGCCGGTTTCTTCGGCCGTTAGCAGCTGGAAGAGCGGTGCCGGTGCGGAATCGCGCGCGCAGGAAGTCAGCGTGAGCATGGCAGCGCCCAGCAGCACGGCCGCGGACAGGGGCGCGGTGCGGGGAATAAACTGATGTGCCCCGCTCTCCAGGCACCGCCCGGTCGCACGCGCTTCGGCGCGTCCAGCCGGCCCGTCGATCGCGCAACTGACGCCGAAAGCGCGAAAGCGGTATATTTCTCGCACGCACTCCCTGGCGTGCGGACCGCGCTGTCGTGCCCTCCGCGCTGAAGCGCTGCGATGTGCCAACCTCCACTGGGAGAGGCTCATGTTCACAGGCAATAGATCATTCCTCGTGTTCACGCCGGGACTGATCTGCGCATTCCTCGCGGGTTGCGCCCACGGCGGCGAACGGGCCGGAGCGGCCGATGCGGATCAGTTCGGCACGACGGATGAGCCGGCGGTCTCGGCGGACGACATCGCACGCACGCCGTCGGAATCGATCGAGCGGATCCTGATGACGCGCTTTCCCGGGGTGTGGGTGGCTCGCACGCCGGAGGGCGGCCTGTCGGTGCGAATTCGCGGTGCGTCGAGCATCAACAGCAGCACGGAGCCGCTGTACGTGATCGACGGGATGGCGACGCGGCCGGGTCCGAACGGCAGTCTGACGGGTGTTCACGCGCAGGACATCGAGACGATCCAGGTCCTGAAGGACGCGGCGAGCACGGCCATGTACGGAGTGCGCGGCGCGAACGGCGTGATCGTCATCAAGACGAAGCAGGCGCGGGATTGAGGACGGGCTGGCCGGGGGCATCCGTCAGCGACTGCCCCCGGCGACCTGCGCCGTGCTTCCGGCGCCCTGCGCCGTGCTTCCGGCGCCCTGCGCCGTGCTCGCAACCGAGCGCGTGCTGACGCGCGCCACGACGTGGTCGCCGACGCTGCGGCCCTGGTCGATGCCCGCGACGACCGCCATCCGGTAGTGGATGCCGGCATACAGCCGGCTGATCGCCGCCTCCGCGGCCGCCTGCTCGAACGACGAGTACACCCGCACGGGCAGGCCGTACTCCATCTCCGTCGAATCCGCGAACGCGAAGCCATCGCCGAACAGATCGGTAAGCACGCGCGAGGCCGCCGTCGAGATGACGCTGTGACCGCTCGTGTATTCGGGGAACGGCGGCGTCTGCAGCAGCGGCTGCCACTGCTCGTCGATGTGGGCGTTGATGATGGTTTCCGGTCGGATTACGTTGGTGCGGTACTTATCGTCCCAGCTCGCGATGAAGCCGTCTGCGAGAGCGACGGCGGTGAGCGCATAGGCTTCAGCCGTGCCCATCAGATCGCTGCCGGCCTTCCGTGAGGCCAGCGAAACGATGCCCATCCAGTGACCGCCCGGCGTGATCTTCTTCGTGGCGAACATCGCGTGTCCGCGCACGTGCATGACGTACGGATTGCAATCCCAGAACCCGGCGATCTCGCGCTGCTCATCCGAGAGCGTCCTGCCGACCTCGAAGACCTCCATGACCTCGCGCCGGAACGCGCTGCCCTCTGCCATGTCGAACGGCGCGGGCGGCGGCGCGCGGAACTGGGCGGCGGAGTCCAGGGCGAACGGGCGCAGCAATGCCCAGCTCGGCTCGACGGCGTCCATGTATGCGGGCGGCGTGGGCACCCACCGGCCGGGCTCGGGCAGCACCGTGTACTTCGGGTAGCCGCGCGTCTGGATGAAGCGGTCCTGTGCGGCCCAGGCGAGGACGTGCTGTGCGACCGTGTCGCCGTACGCGATGGAGCGGTCGAACACGTCGCGCGGCACACCCATGTCGCGGAAGCGATCGTGCATGGCGGAGCGCAGCGAGTCCATCCGCTCCTGCGAGAACGTGAGTGCGCGACCGACGGTCATGAACGCGTGGACGCTGGACAGTGGCAGGAAATAGCCGGCGGAGGCCTCCGGCGCCCGCACCGGCGTCAGCCCGTTCAGCTGCCCTGCGAGCGAGCGGTATGCGGAGTGTTCGTGCCGCAGCGCCTCGTATGCCGCGATGCTCGCATAGGCGTAGGTGCGGCTGGCCTGCGGCGGGCTGAAGATGTCGTAGACGATGACACTGGTCAGGTTGTGCATCGCGTCGCGCAGCAGCTCGCCATCATCCTGTGCACGATAATCGACCGGCGCGTTCGCACAGCCGGCCGCGAGCATTGCCATTCCCAGCATCACTGTTGTACTGCGGTTCGTCATGGGGCCTCTCCGGCCAGCGCACGTCGTGCGGTGAAGATGAGCGGACGGTCATTGTTGCGCGCGACGACGAACAGATCACCCGAGCGCGTGCGCAGCCGCTGGATGTCGCGGGCCTGTCCGGGTACGAAGAACCCGCTCGTGGCTGCGGGCACGGGCGTGAAGCCGCCGCCGCCGTCGCCGCGGAGCAGCAGGCCGTAGCTGGCGCTCATGCGTCCGAGCTCCGGCTTCACACCGTCGAAGTTGCCGGCAAGCAGCACATCGGTGTGGCCGTCGCCATCAAAGTCGCCGGCGAGGATGCCATAGACGGGTGCGATCTGCGCCTCGTGTGGGAGTGGCACGAGCGTGAACGAGCCGTCGCCATCGTTGCGTGCGAGTACGGTCGCGAATGTGCGCGCCTCCCTGACCACCGCGTCCGCGAGCACGTCCTCGGGGAACACATCGGTCACGCGCTCCTGCGCGTAGGCCGCGAAGTTCAGGTAGCGCGTCTTCAGGAACGTGATCGACTTGATGAGATCGTCCCGCATCACGATCGGGTAGCTGTCGCCCTTCGTGTACTGCGCCAGGATCTGCTGGACGAACCCCGTCCTGCCGAAATCCTTGACGTGCATGGTGACCGGCTCGTCGGCCGACGCCTGCAGCCGCGTGTTCAGGCCCAGGTTGCCGATGATGAAATCCGTGCGGCCGTCGCCGGTGAAGTCGCCCGCGACGATCCGGTTCCACCAGCCGTGACTCTGCTCGAGACCGGGCACGTCCATGCGCTCCAGCCGCCCCGCGCCGATGTTGCGGAATACGGTGACCGGCATCCACTCGCCGACCACGACCAGGTCCGGCCGGCCATCGCCATCCACATCCGTCCACACCGCATCGGTCACCATGCCGACGCGCGCCAGTCCGGGCGCGACCTGCTCCGTCACGTCGGTGAACCGGCCGCGCCCATCGTTGCGCAGGAGCACGCTCGGCGGATCGATGCCGTAGCGCCCCGGCACCACGCGCCCGCCCACGAACAGATCGAGGTGCCCGTCGCCATCAAAATCGAGCACTGTCACGCGCGCGCCGCTGATGTTCATGGGCGGCAGGTGGCCGTCGGCCTTGCTGAAATTGCCGCGGCCGTCATTCAGGTAGAGCCGGTCCTGCAGCGCCGGCGCCAGGTCGGAGAACTCGCTGCCTCCGCTCACGACGTACAGGTCCGGCGCGCCGTTACCGGTCGCGTCGAAGAACACGGCGCCGAGATCCTCCGATGCGCTGTCCTGCCGGAACGCGGCCGCACTGCCGTCGACGAACCGGCCGTCGCGGGTCTGTAGCAGGAGCCGGCCGGCCTGGTCCTTGGCGCCGCCGATAAACACGTCGGACAGTCCGTCGCCGTTCACGTCCGCCGCCGCCATATAGGGGCCCTCCGTCGAGAGCAGCTTCGGCATCAGCCGCTCACGGTCGAAATCGACGAACGCATTCTCGCGATGCTCGAAGTCGAGCGGGGTCCCGGCCGTGACATCGGCGAACAGCGTTGCAGCGGGCAGCGGCGGCGCCGGCAGCCTGTCCCCGGCGTCCGCCTGCCGCACGACGATGCGCTGGTCGGCCCCGACGTCGTGCTGCACGCTCGCACGACCATCCGGCCACTCGACCGTTAGCGAATCGACGCGGTCCAGCCCGCCGAGTCCGAACGTCAGCACGTAATCGACGCTCGACTGGAAGCCGCGCGACGGCATCAG
>JAGTUV010000092.1 GCA_018224305.1 Gemmatimonadota bacterium | reverse complement strand
TTCTGAAGGAGTACATGGCGCAGCACGCGTGGGTCTATCCCGCTGAGCCGGCGCTGAAGCTGATCGTGGACATGCTCGAGTGGTGCTCGCAGCACGCGCCGAAGTACAACCCGATTTCGATCAGCGGCTACCATATACGCGAGGCAGGCTCCACGGCCGGGCAGGAACTGGCGTACACGCTGCGCAACGGCTTCGAGTATGTGGAGCGCGGGATCGCGCGCGGCCTCGATGTCGATGATTTCGCGCCGCGCCTGTCGTTCTTCTTCGATGTGCACAACGACTTCTTCGAGGAGGTCGCGAAGTTCCGCGCCGCGCGCCGGATATGGGCTAAGCGCATGCGCGACGTGTACGGTGCGAAGAACGAGGAGTCGTGGCGGCTGCGCACACATGCGCAGACGGCGGGCGTATCGCTGGTAGCGCAGCAGCCGGAGAACAACATCGTCCGGGTCGCGTACCAGGCGCTGGCCGCGGTGCTCGGCGGCACGCAGTCTCTGCATACGAACTCGATGGATGAGACGCTGGCACTGCCGACGGAGAAGTCCGTTCGCATCGCGCTGCGCACGCAGCAGATTGCGGCGTTCGAGACCGGTGTCGCGAACACGATCGACCCGCTCGCCGGATCCTACTTCGTCGAGGCGACGACGGACCGGCTGGAGCGCGAGGCCGAGGAGATCTTCGAGGAGATCGAACGGCTCGGCGGCGTGGTGCGCGGCATCGAGATGGGATACTTCCAGCGTGAGATCGCGCTGGCGGCCGATCAGCAGCAGCGCGAGATCGAGTCAGCCGAGCGCGTGATCGTCGGCGTCAACGGCTTCACAGAGGGCGGCGATGACTCCGATATTGACATCCTGCGCATCGGCGATGCGCCGGAGAAGCGGCAGCGCGAACGGCTCGCGGAACTGCGCGCGTCGCGCGATGACGAGCGTGTGGCGCGGGCACTCGAGCGGTTGCGGGAGGCGGGCGCAGCGGGCGAGAACGTCATCGAACCCATGCTGGAATGCGCACGCTCGTACTGCACGATGTTCGAGATCCGTGAGGCGCTCGAGAAGGTCTACGGCGCGTACAAGGAGCCGATCTTCTTCTGAGCGACACCGCAATCGGTACCGCATTCGATGCCGTTAAAGCCCAGTGCGGGCGGCGCGGCTGCTCAACAGGACGTGCCGCACGACAGAGTGCGGAACCCCGGAGCATCGGCGCATGAGCGGAACACCGTGGTGGCGGACGTATTTCGACGACCGCTACTTCGAGATGCACGATCCGCTCTTCAGCGAGGAACGGAGCCGGCGTGAAGTCGCGGGCATGCGCGAGTTGCTCGGCCTGCCGGTTGGTGCGCGCGTTCTCGATGCACCATGCGGCTGGGGGCGGCACTGTGCGCTGCTCGCGGAGGCTGGCTGCGACGTGGTGGGCGCTGATATTTCGGTGGCGTTGCTGCGGCGGGCTGATACTGCGCAGGGTGTGGGAGGCGGAGAGGTTGAGTTAAAGGGTGAGGGCGTGGGGGTGGGTGAGTCGGCGGATTTCATTCCGACGCGATACGCTGCGGCTGACATCCGGTTCCTGCCATTCGCGAATGCCTCGTTCGATGCAGTCCTCAACGTGTTCACGAGCCTGGGTCTCTTCCTGAGCGATGCTGACGACATCGCCGCACTGCGCGAGGCGCGTCGTGTGCTCGTGCCGGGCGGTGCGCTGCTGCTGGAGTCGATGCACCGCGACGACGTCATCGCCAGCTATGCGGAGCGTGATCGGTGGTCGCTGCCGGACGGTACCGAGGTCCGGGTGCGACGTCGGTTCGATCCCGTGACGGGTGTCAGCCGCGAGCGGCTGCGGTGGCGGCGCGGTGATGAGACCGGACGGAAGTCCCACACACTCCGGCTTCGGAGCGCCACGGAGATCGATGCGCTGCTGCGCGCGGCGGGTTTCGACGACATGACGTACTGCGGTGACTGGGACGGGTCGCCTTTTCATTACCAGGCGGAAAGTTTGATTGCGGTGGCACGCGTTACAGACGACTAGCGGCTGTTATTGGCCTGCAGCGAGTTGAACGCGGCCATCGTCGAACCACATATCACGCCATGGTATGATAAAGGGTATGAAGCCCAGGACCTGGATGCCGACTGCGGCCGATGCTCGACCGGCGAGAGTGGGAGCCAGGGGGACCTGGGGACGCGCGCTGCTCGTCGTCCTCCTTTGCGCGGCCGGGTTATCCCAGCATGTGCGGGCGCAGGCAATCCGTGGCACCGTCTACATCGCAGAAGAGCAGCGTCCCGTCGCGGACGTCGTGATCCGGATTACCGGTGAGGCCGATTTCGAGGTGGCGGCGACCAGTCGCTCCGATGGCAGTTTTCTGTTGTTGGTTCCGGGTGCGGGTCGCTATTTCATAACAGCGGAGCGGATCGGCCTGAAGACACTGGACTCGACGGCCATCGACGTGCCGGCGCGGGGCGCGGTCGAAATTTCGGTGACGATGAGTGCCCAGGCGGTCGAGCTGTCCGGGTTGGTCGTCGTCGCACAACGCAGGAACCTGAGTCAGACGGAGCTTATCGCCGAACGTGTTCAGAGCGCACGCGCGCTCGGACTCGGGCGTACGATGACGAGGGAGGAGATCGAAGAACGCCGTGCACCTCATACGGCCGCGCTGATTAACTCGGCGGCACCCCACGTTCGTATAAGAAGGGGACCGCAGGACGCGAACACAGTTTTTGTACGCGATTGCCCGCTGGCTGTCTACGTCGATGGAGTTCTCATTAACCGGCAGCCTACGAATGTCAACTTCATCGTCAATCCACAGGATCTGCTTGCGGTGGAAGTCTACCGTGGTGCCTCGCAGATGCGGGACTACATCGATCCGCGCGGATGCGGCACGGTTCTGTTATGGACGAAGCGGGGCGAAGACCAGTCGGGGTCCCCGATTACGTGGTTGCGGATCGGTGTCGCCGCAGCGCTGCTGGGCATCCTGCTGCTGAAGTGACCGCACCAGCCGGCGGCCGCGTCTGTAAGAGGGCTGGTCTGGGACTGTTCCTGAGCGACGCCGATATCATAGCCCGCTAGAAGCGCACTCCCACGCCGAACGTCGTCACGCCGGAGAAGTCGCCGCCACTGAAGCGGGTCCGGCCGGTCATATTCAGGAGGATAGGGCCGACGCCGAGACCGACCCCGAGATCGAAGAACGACTGGTGCGTTCGCCCTTCGCTGAAGCGATAGCCCGTGAGCACGGCTGTATGCGGAGCCACGGCCGCACGACTGCCCAGGTCGAAGCTGCGTCCGAACGCAAATCCCGCCATCACGTCCGTGTTGCTCCTCGTAAGCGCGTTTCGCGGCGTCAGAAGCAGCTCATCGGATTCGTGCTCAGCTGCTATGACGGGACACATTGCACCGGGGGCATACGCCACGCGGGCGTGCAGCCGGTTCGTGTCGTTGCGTTGTTCGTACCAGCGCCTGTGCCCCCAGCCGGCCTCCGCGCCCAGCACGCCCGGCACCTGCATACCCACCGTGACGCCGGAGCCGCCCTGACCGCCGCGCGCCATGTCATAGAGACCGGCGCCTTCGGATACAACGGTGGCGGAGAATCGATACGCGGGATCCGTATGGCCGAAACACGCCTGCGCCTGCACGAGCGCGGCCTGACTGCCGAGCAGCGCTGCTGCTGCGATTACGCCTCTGACGTATATACGGGAGGGGCACTGTCTCAAATGGTTACCACTGCTTGCTGCGAAGGAATGGGACGCCCTGTGAATCGGGCCGGGTACCGGGTGTGTATCGAAACCTCGCCGGACTGTTGTCGAAGGTCAACCGGCGCGGACGCTCGCCCCGCGATACAGACCCTGTCGCCCCGT
>JAGTUV010000091.1 GCA_018224305.1 Gemmatimonadota bacterium | reverse complement strand
GCCCGACGAAAAAGAGCGCGACCGTCGCCGCAATCGACATTAGCGCGAACCCGACCAGGAACTGCTTCTTGCGACCGCCGTAATCCGCGGCGGCACCCAGGATGGGCATCAGTATCGCAACGACGAGCGCGGAAATCATCACGGCGCGCCTCCAGATGACGGTGCCGCTCGCCGTGTCCGCAGCGACCACGTTGACGAAGTACCAGTGGAAGATGAACGTGACCATCAGCGTGTTGAACGCCGAGCTGCCAAAGTCGTACAGCGTCCACGACGCGATCTGCGTGCGGCTGGCAGGGTCCCACGCACTGCGCCCGTCCGCTGGCGTGGTTGCGGCTGCCATCCCTGTACTGTTCATATCCCGATTCTGTTGAGGACTCGGACGAGCCGCGAGAATGAGCGCGCACGCGCACGCGACTGCCGGTCGCGTCAGCCTCCCGCTCTCAATGCCTCCGTCGGCTCGATCCTGAGCGCGCGTCGGAGTGGTACCGCGCACGCCGCTAGTCCGACAACCAGCATGATTGCGTCCGCGGCGAGCAGGATCAGTATCTCGGCCTTCGAACTGAAGCCACCGAGGGCCGCGGCCAGAGCCGTGCCGGCAACGATACCGATGCTGATCTGGATGAACGTGCGCGAGAAGACGCCGGCGATGATGCGTCCGGGCTGCGCGCCGAGTGCGGCCCGGATGCCGATCTCCCGCGTCCGTCGCGCAACGGTGAACGACACCAGCGCATGAATGCCCGTTGCCGAGAGCGTCAGCACGATGAAGCCGACGAGCCAGGCGACCGACGTGAGTGCCCAGCCCATCTGTGCTTCGCCGCCGCCCACTGTCGTGAGCCGCTGGACATCGGTGAGACGGATAGTGGGGTCAACGGCGGCGGCGATTTGCCGCAGGCGCGGTGCAAACGCGTCCGGATTATCGATGCGCACTGCGAGCTGACCGGCACGCCCCAGCAGCGGCAGGGCCGGTCGATACATGGCGGACTGTTCCTCCGGCCGCGGCAGCTGCCAGCCGAAGTCCGCCACCACGCCTACGATCTCATACCACTCCTCGCCCGTTACACTGTCGATCTCACCACTGACAATGCGGATGCGGTGACCGATCACGTTGCGGCCACCAAATACGTGCTGAACGAACGACTCGTTGACGATCAGTGCGTTGCCGGTCTCATACTCGACGGGGGCGAAGTCGCGACCGGCGATCACCGACGTGCCGAATGTGGTAAAGAAGTCGCGCGAAACGTGCACGAGCGTGCTTCTGCGCAGCGTGTTCGCGGGTGCGCCCATCACTGAATCGACCGCGATGCCGTACTTGAACTGGTCCTCCACGGGGAGTCTGTCCGCAAACGTGACGTTCGCAACGCCCGGCTCCAAGGCCAGGCGTCGCGTGAGCTCCTCCAGACTGCTGCGCGAGCGCGCCTCGAGCGCGGCCTCATCCATTCCGTAGTCTTCCCGATCGATGCCAACGCTCGCGGTGAGGTATCCCTCAGCGCCGATGCCATCCGCCCTCTGCATGAACCGGTTGGCTTCAAAGACGCCCGCGGCCGCGAGCGGCATGAGTGCAACGGTGATCGCGACCTGCACGACGATCACCGTGGTCCAGAAACCGCCGAACTTCAACCCGGAACGGCCCGCGCTCTCATTGCGCAGCGCGTCCTGCACGTTGAGCCTCGTGGCGCGCAGCGCGGGCAGAATACCTACGATTGCGGCACCGAACAGGGCGAGCAGCGCCGTGAAGAGCATCGTCCTGAGCGATATGCTGTTGTCGATCCAGAACGGCAGCCCCTCACTGCCGGCCATCATCGTCAACGCCCAGCCGAGCGCGAACTTCGCGATGATCAGACCGATGATTGCGGCCAGCCCGGCCAGTACGAGCGCCTCGATGAACAGCTGCATGATGATGCGGCCGCGGCTCGCACCGAGTGCGCTCCTGACCGTGATCTCCCAGCTGCGCGTAGCGGTACGGGCGAACACGAGTGTCGCCACGTTCGTGCACACGATCGCCAGCAGCGTCAGGAAAACGCCCGCCACGACGGAGAGCAGCGCCCGGACGACAAGTGCCTGCTGGCCTTCCATGAGCGGCTGCGCGTACGACGTGACACGTGGCCGGAGGTTCCGATGCGTCTGCGGATTGGCGGACGCCACGCCCGCCCCGATCACCGTGAACTCCGCCTGCGCCGCGTCCATCGACGCGCCGTCGGCGAGACGGCCGAAGATCGAGATGGGCGGTCCAGTGCGCGCGGCCAGCGCAGCACCGTCCATGCGCAGCGGCGCCCATATGCGCTCGGCCGTTGGGAAGCCGAAGCCTTCCGGCATCACCCCGACGATCGTCGCTGTCTCCGTGCCCAGCTTCACCGTGCGCCCGACCACGGACGGATCGCTCGCGAACCGTGCCTTCCACAACGAGTGTCCCAGCACGACGACCGGCGGCTCCCCGGGATCCTCGTCCCGCTCCGACAGCACACGCCCGAGTTCCGGCGCCGTGGCCATCAGCGCGAACGCATTGGCCGTGACCTCCGCTCCTCGCACAGGCTCGACACGACCATCCGCAGTGGCGAGGTTTCGCACGAACACCATCGCCGCACCCAGGTTCTCCACGGTACGGACCTGCTCGCGCCAGATCGCGAAGTCGTGCAGCGATTGCGCTTCCGTCCTCAGCTCGCTCGCGTCCCAGTTGCGGATCGAGACCACCCGGTCGCCGTCGCGGATCGGCAGCTCGGGGTTGCGCCACTTGTTGACCGCTTCGAAGTAGAGCGTACCCAGCGCGATCGCCACCGCGATCGCCACTGTGCCGACCAGTGTGATTCCCGGGTACCGCGCGAGCATGCGCACGCCGAGCCTGAAGTCGAGCCGGGAGAGTGGGAACCGCCTGCCGCTGCTCATTGATTGCCTTTCTTTCACCACTCATTGGAGAGCGGCCTCGCCTTGACCCTTCATCAAGCCGCGGCCGCATGCGGTTGGCCCTACGCGGGCGGGCACCGCTTTGTGTCGCAAAGTAGAACGATGGCTGTGGTGCCCGACCTCGTCAAGCTCGAGCCTGGATCTGGCGCGTGAACTCAGCGGGTCACACTCGCCACCTGCGCATGGCAGCAATGGTGGCCATGCGCCCGATCATGATCACTGACGAGGCGTGTGGCGGGCGCACGGCATGCCTCCCGGATCGTCAGCCTTTCGACATGCGCCGGTTCCATGTACCTTGGCTCCCGGCTGCACCGCAGCACCGTAGGGCATCAGCCTGAATTCGCACGTCGCGCCGGTCGATCGTCGGCGATTCACCGGTCGCGGCGATCGAAATGACCCCTTGCTCCGAATGAGTCGGTCAATGCGTACGAGCCAGCCATCCACCGGCCGTCTCTTCGGCGGTATCCTCCTGCTGACCCTCATCGGGGGGGTGCT
>JAGTUV010000090.1 GCA_018224305.1 Gemmatimonadota bacterium | reverse complement strand
CCGGCGCCCGGTGAGCCGGCCGGCAGTTCTCCCGCCCCGGGGCCGTTCCCCCTCGTTGCGTGCTCCGCATTCATGGCATTCCTCACTCCCCGCAAATCCGCTGCGGCGTCCTGCGGTTCCCTACCGTGTGCCATGGTGGCGGGCGGGACCCGGTTCGGCAAGCCATGTCGACAGAATCCGGGTCGCGTCAACGAGCATGGATCCCAGCCCATGACTGCAGACGGCCCCCGGCGATCAGGCTCCCAACACTTTGAACGGGTCGAGCGTCTACTCGTTATGGCCGGATGGTGCCGGCTGACAACTGAAATGAGCTGAGCATGCACTTCATACGATCGATTCTGGTCCTTCTCCTCGTTGCGCTCGCCGCGCCGGCAGCTGCACAGGAAGCCGACATTCTCACTGGCCGGGTACTCGGCGCGGATGGCAGGCCGATCATTGGCGCACGCGTCGAGGTCGTGTCGGCCGAGACCGAGATCACGCGGTCGGTCCTGACGGACCAGAACGGCCGATACCTGCTGCAGTTCCCGGACGGCGGCGGACGCTATCTCGTGCGCATCTCCTATATCGGCCTGGGCGACATCCTCCAGGCCGTCGTGCGCAATGCCGAGGAAGAGCTGCTGCTGACTGACTTCGTGATGCAGCCGCAGGCGATCGCACTGGACGCCATCAATGTTTCTGCGCAGCGACCGCCGCCGAGCCAGACGGGCGCGGGCGAGCAGTCGACTGCTCTGTCGCAGGACCTGCTCAACCGGCTGCCGCTGCCGGACCTCGATCCGAACACGCTCGCACAGCTCGCCGCCGGTGTGGTGGGCACGTCCGCGGACTCGCTGAGCGGCCGGATGGGCTTCTCGGTCGCGGGCATGAGTGATCTGCTCAACCAGATCACGCTCGATGGCGTGGTGCTCGGCGAGGGGTCGCTCGGCGTGCCGGAGGAGGGTGTGCGTCGCACACAGGTGACGACCAGCACGTTCGATGCATCGCGCGGCGGCTTCGCCGGTGGACAGGTCAGCATGACGACGGCCCGCGGCAACAACCGCTCGGGCGGCGCGCTCTCCTACCGTCTCGACGATGATGCGCTCCAGATGAGCTCGTCGGCGTCGACGAACCCGTTCACGCGGCACAACATCGGCGGATCATGGGGCGGCCCGCTCGTCCGCAACAAACTGTTCTACAACACTTCGTTCCAGCTCGGTCGCAATACCAATTATCTGTTCGCACTCTCGCCGAACGACCCGCTGGCCGCACAGCGGTCCGGCGTCGCGCCGGACTCGATCGGACGGTTCCTGAACATCCTCGAGAGCGACTACAACTTCCCCATCGAGGGTCAGACGGGCGAGTACAGGCAGCTGAACAAGGACTACCGTCTGCAGGGGCGTATGGACTGGAACGCGGTACAGCGCCAGGGCCAGTCTCACACGCTGTCGCTCAGTGCCAACACGAACATCAACGATCAGGACAGCACGCGCATCCGCTCGCTCGACCTCGCTCAGCACGGCGGCGACGTGGAACGCAACAGCCAGCTCATGCGACTCGGCGTCTCATCAAGGTTCGGCACCACGTGGACGAACAACCTCACGTTCTCGTTCTCCGAGAACTGGAGCGCACAGACACCGTTTGCGGAGCTGCCCGAGGGCCAGGTTCGCGTCACATCGGAGTTCGAGGATGGCACGCGCAGCACGAGCAACCTGGTGTTTGGCGGTAACCGCAGCATGCCGCAGGAAGCGTACACCCGTAATCTGCAGGCGTCGAACGACGTCTCGTTCCTGCTGCCTGTCGGCGCTCAACTGCACCGGCTCAAGGTCGGCGGCAGCTTCGACATGAACAAGACCGTCAACCGCTCGACGGACAACCTGTTCGGCACGTTCACGTTCGCGTCACTCGAAGACTTCCAGGCGAACCTGCCGGAACGCTTCGACCGTTCGCTGACGGAGCGCCGCACGCGCACCGGCTCTCTCAATGCCGGCCTCTATGTCGGCGACACGTGGCGCGTCAGCATGCCCCTCGAGGTCACGCTCGGCCTGCGCTGGGACTATTCGCGACTCGACCAGAAGCCGGACCACAATCCAGCCGTCGAGGCGGCGTTCGGTCGCCGCACCGACATCACGCCGGACGCCACCGGGCTCAGCCCGCGCGTCGGCTTCAACTACCGGCTCAATGCGCAGGGCCAGCCGCCGAAGTCGGTGAGCGGCGGCATCGGCCTGTTCGCAGGGCGCTCCCCTATCAACATCTACTCGACCGCCCTTCGTCAGACGGGTCTGCCGAACGCGGAGCAGCGGCTGTCGTGCATCGGTGATGCAACGCCGATCCCGGACTGGGACCTGTACCTGCAGGATCCGCTGGCCGTGCCGGACGCGTGTGCCGATGGCGGTACGGGGCTCGACGATCCGTTCTCGCTGCGCGCGCCAACGGTGACATTGATCGATCCGGAGCAGTCGCTGCCTTCATCACTGCGCCTCGACCTCGGCTATCGTACCCAGCTGCCGAAGAACTTCACCGGCAACTTCCGCTACACGTATTCGCTGGGCATGGGCCTGTGGGGATACCGCGACATCAACCTCGATGAGAATACCACGTTCATGCTCGGAGCCGAGGGCCGTCCGTTCTTCGGCAGTACGGATGCGATAGTGCCGCAGAGCGGTGCGGTGTCGTATGCGGCATCGCGCATCCATCCGGAGTTCGGCAGCGTGTTCGACGTGGTATCGGGTCTCGAGTCGCAGGCGCACCAGGTGACTGCGCAGATCAGCGGGCAGCTGCCGCCGAAACTGTTCCTGAACCTGAACTACACGCTCGGCTTCGCACGCGATCAGGCGTCAGGCTCGTTCGCGCAGTCGACGACGGCGGGTAACCCCAATGAGTCGGAATGGGCGACATCGAGCAACGATCGTCGTCACACCATCAACCTGATGACGTCGTACGCGATCAAGGAGTGGATCGAGTTGTCCGCGACCACGCGCGTGTCGTCCGGCAATCCGTTCACGCCGATGGTGAACCGCGACATCAACGGCGACGGCGCGCGCAACGATCGCGCGTATATCTTCGATCCGTCGAGCACGACGGACACGGCGGTCGCCAACGGCATGACGCGTCTCATGAGCAACGTGCCCGGCAGTATCGCCGACTGTCTGCGTTCGCAGTTCGGTCAGATTGCCGACCGCAACAGCTGCCGTAATGCGTGGACGCAGTCGCTGGACATGCGGCTGAGCCTGCGGCCGAACCTGCCGACGCTGCAGCGCCGGCTCACGCTGTCGCTCGATACGCGCAACATGCTGACCGGCCTCGACCAGATCGTGAACGGCAGGAACGACATGAAGGGATGGGGCGCAGGGCAGCGCGCGGACGGCACACTGCTCGAGGTGAACGGCTTCGATCCGGTCACCAACAGCTTCATCTACCAGGTCAACGAAGGCTTCGGTCAAACGCGGCGCGGTCCGAACTCGTTCCGCTCGCCGTTCTCGATCACACTGTCCGGGCGCATCGCCGTGGGCGGGCAGCCGATGATGAACAACCGCGGGTTCGGCACACGCGGCATGGGCGGATTCGGCGGCGGCATGCCGGGTGCCTTCGGCGGCGATCGCATGGCGGGGGCTATGGCCCGCATGGGCGGGACGGACATCGGCGCACTGATCGGCGGTGCGGGGAATATCGAGTCCATCCTGTCGAGTCTGCTGACCAATCCGGTCCGGCAGGTGCTCGCACTGCGTGACACGCTGGCTCTGACGCCGACGCAGCTCACGATGGTGCAGCAGATCTCCGATACGCTGGATGCGCAGCACGCGCGCCGCCGTGCCGAGCTGGAGCCGGCGCTGCAACTGGTCATGGGAGGCACGGGCGGGCGCCCGGACCCGCAGCAGATGCAGCAGCAGATCCAGCTGCAGATCCAGCCGCATGTCTCGGGTGCACAGCGCGAGGCGGCTGAAGCCATGAGCCTGGTTCAGCGCGAACTCAGCACGGAGCAGTGGGAGAAGGTCCCGGCCGCGCTGCGCAGCGCCGGGCAGCAACAGCAGAGGGGCGGCTTCAATGCGGTCGGCTTCCTCGATCGCATGCTGGCCAATCCGATCCCCGTCCTGCTGGAGCTGAAGGACACGCTCCGGATGACGCCCGAGCAGGTGACGCAGATCGAGAAGATCTCGACCGACCTTCAGATCCTGCTGGCGAAGCGTCGCGAGGACCTCGGCAAGCGCTTCGACAACGTCCAGGCAGGTGCGGAACAGGGCCGCATCTTCCAGGAGCTGCAGCCGGAGATCGAGAAGTCGCGTACGGAGATCAGCGACGCACTCAAGGCGGCCGAGCGGGTTCTGACCTCCGACCAGTGGAAGCAGGTGCCGGAGCAGATCCGCAATCCGTTCCAGCCACAGCAGCAGCAGCGGCAGCGGCGCGAGGGAGAGTAGGGTCGCCCCAGACATGCGCCGTGAACGGCCGGCGCGCCGCCCTTGACGTGAACGGCCGGCGCGCCGAACGTGACGGATGCAGCTTCGACTCGCTTCAGTGTGCATGCTGCTGCTGGCATGTTCCGCAAGGCCCGGTGCGACGCCGGAACGCAGCCTCACGAACGGCGCCGGACCGCTCGTGTCCATCGCCGATGTGGACCCGACGATTATCGTCGAGGTCCGCTACCACGGATCGCACAACTTCATCGGTCGCCCGATCACGGGCTACGACGCGCCGAAATGCCTGCTGACGCCGGCAGCGGCCCGCGCGCTGGCTGCCGTCCAGGCCGATGTGCGACCCTACGGCCTCACACTCAAGACGTACGACTGCTACCGACCGCAGCGAGCTGTGGATGACTTCGTGGCGTGGGCCGGAGCGCTCGCGGACACCACGATGAGAACTGCGTTCTACCCGGCGGTCGACAAACGCAACCTGTTCCGGGACGGTTACATCGCGGAGCGGTCCGGTCACAGCCGCGGCAGTACGGTAGACCTGACACTGGTTGCGCTGCCGCCCGCGCCTCAGCCCGCATATGTTCCTGGTAACCCGCAGGCGGACTGCCGTACCGCGCAACGGTTCGAGGACAACAGCCTCGACATGGGCACCGGATACGACTGCTTCGATCCGTTGTCGCATACGGCCAATCCGGCGATCGGTCCGGTCCCGGCACGGAACCGGCTGCTGCTCAGGCTCGTCATGGAGAAGCACGGCTTCAGCAACTACGCCAACGAATGGTGGCACTTCACATTGCGTGATGAACCATACCCTGACACGTTCTTCGACATACCCGTGCGCTGACGGCCGGGTGCGCGTCCGGCCGGGCTGTGTTGCCCGACCGCAGGTTGCCGGAATGGACGCGATCCTCTACCGTGTACGGCGTCCAACGTCTGTTTCGATCTAATCAACTAGCACATCACCTGACCCGCGGCAGCGCGCATCCCTTGCGCCGCTGTCGAGTACGGCCGCATCGCGCCGAATTCATCGGACGGAGACCGATGGCTGAGTCAACGGACGTCACGCCGACAGGCACGCCGGAAGGCCGGCCGAAGCAGGAACGCGGCGATCGCGTCACACACGCGTACCGCAGACTGCGCGAGCTGATTGTCACGGGTCGGCTGGCGCCCGGCTCGCGCATCATCGAAACATCGGTAGCTGGCAGGCTCGGCGTCAGCCGCACACCGGTGCGTGCCGCACTTCAGCGACTGCAGCAGGAAGGGTACGTGGTCGTCACGAGCCCCGGTCAGCAGTCGCGCATGGCAGTGGCACCGCTGACGCAGGAGGATGCCATAGAGCTGTTCGGGATGGTCTCGGCCGTGGAGGGGCTGGCCGCCCACGGTGCCGCGCAGCGGCCGGAACGGGCCCGGCAGTCGGTGGTCCAGGAGCTGAGGATCCTGAACCGTGACCTGCTGGAGGCGTCGGCGGCGGACCGCCGTGATGTCAACCGCGTGTTCACGCTGGACGAACGCTTTCATCGCAAGGTGGTGGAGGCCGGAGCCGGGCCGAGGCTGCTGGCGTTGCACGACTCGTTCAAGCCGCAGTCGGAACGCTATGGCCGGATCTACAGCAGCGCGCTCATTGACGAGATGGCGTCATCCGTGAAGGAGCACGAGGATGTGGTATGTGCGATCGAGAATTCGGATCCTGACGGGGCGGAAGCCGCGATGCGCAGGAACTGGACGAATGCATCACAGCGTCTGGCCGATGTGATCGATACACTGGGTGAGCGCGGTACCTGGTAGGCGGAGCTACCGATCAGGACGAGCGCTCAGCGATGCAGCATCCGGGTCCTCACCGTCAGATCATCGATCCGGTCCGCGTCAACCGACACTCCAATGCCGGGGGCGGACGGCACGCTCATCATCCCATCCGTCATGGTCCATTCCGGCGACACGATATCACGCTCCCAGTAGCGTGCACTCGGTGAGATATCGCCGGCGATGCTGAAATTCGGCAGTGACGCGAGAGCAACGTTGTACGCCCTGCCGATACCGCTCTCGAGCATGCCGCCGCACCACACCGGGATCGCGTGGGACTCGCACAGGTCATGGATGGCGATGGCGGCCGACAGGCCGCCGACACGGCCCGGCTTGATGTTCACGATCCGGCCGGCGCGCAGCGTGATCATGTCGTGAGCACGGTCGAGCGACGTGATGGACTCGTCGAGGCACAGCGGCGTGCGCAGGACGCGCTGGAGTGCGGCATGCCGGACGATGTCCTCGTGGTCGAGCGGCTGCTCGATCATCATGAGATCGAAGTCATCCAGGCGCTGCAGCGTCGCCGTGTCATCGAGTGAATACGCATTGTTTGCATCGACCATCAGCGGTGCAGCAGGACCGAGTGCCGATCGGACTGCCGCGACATGCTCGACGTCCGATCCCGGTTCGATCTTCATCTTGATCCTGCGGTACCCGGATGCCAGCGCTGCACGGGCTCGTTCGACGAGTGCGGCCGGCGAGTCCTGGATACCGATGGAGATACCGACCTCGAGGTCCGCGCGCGTGCCGCCCAGCAGTTGTGAGAGCGGGATGCCGCTGCGCTTCGCCTGAAGCCCCCACATCGCCATCTCGAGTGTCGCCCGCGCCATACGGTGGCCGTGCACCCCTTTCGCGAGCAGGGCGTCCACTTCGGTGGCGCGATCGACCTGCGTGCCGAGCAGCCGCGGCCCGAACCACTGCGACAGCGCGAGCCACGACGTATCGACCGTGTCCGCGCTGTAGTTCGGTTGCTCGCCCGCGACGCATTCCGCCCACGCAGTGCAGCCGTCGGCATCGACAATGCGCACGAGCAGGATCCGTCGCTCCGTCACAGCGCCGGACGAGATCCGGAACGGCTCCTTGAGCGGCAGCCGGATCTCGCGCACCTCGATGTCGGTGATGTGCACGCCGCGCCTAATGCCGAAGCGAGCCGATATCCAGAACGGCGGCGCGGACACGGGACGTGTCGCCCGGTTCAGTCCACGCGAGCAGCACGGCATCGCCAAACCGTCCCATGCGCGGGAATCCACTCGGTCGTTGGGCCAGTGTCTCCCCGATCACGGCCGTCTCTCCGACCTGCCCGTCCCGCGTGACAATCCGTGCAGCTACCACGCCCGCATCCGCACTGCGCTCCAGCCACAGCACGAGCGCACGGTCACCATCGAGAAGAAGCACGTCCACGCGGCCGAGCGGATTGCCGTCATCCACCCGGACCGGTGCAGCGAACGTCGCGCCGTCATCACCCGAGAACGCGACATTGACGACAGGTGTATCGCCCGCCGCGGTGAACCACGCGACGGCCACGCTGCTGTCGTGGGCGTCCGCCTGCGGCCCGTTGACGGGGCATGCGTCGATTTCCCAGTTGTCGGCGTGCAGCGTCTGCGGCTCGGTCCACGTACCCGCCACGAGCCGCGAGACTGAAATGTCGCGCACCTCGGCGTGCGAGCGGTCGCGATACGCGATCAGCGGCCCGCTGCGGGTCATGGCGACAGCCGTCTGGCAGCAGTCGCAGACGCGCTCATCGATGACGGACTCGACGGATCCCGATGCGCCGCCCAGCGTCGTGAAACGCAGGGCCATCTCGTTGGTTGCCGGCTTATCATCGTGTGCGGCGTACGAGCGGCCGTCCAGCCACACCACACCAAGGCCGTCGTGGACCGGGAACATCGACACGAAGCCATGCTCGGTCGGCGTGCCGTCCGCGTGCGGGCGGACGGGATCTGACCATGTCGCGCCGCCATCCCGCGATTGCGACACCATCACATCGTACGCATAGGTACCCGGCCCGCTGCGCTGCAGCCAGTGCGCGGCCAGGTCGCCGTTACCGAGAGCGACGACGGATGGGAAGTCCGCCCAGTTGACGAACCAGTCGCTGCCTTCGGCGACCGTCAGCGGCGCGGTCCACCCCGTACCATCCCACTGCGCGAACAGCAGCGCGTGACCGGTCTCACGCGGCTCCACCCAGCTCAGTAGCGCATTGCTGCCGGCAGCGGCCACATGCGGGAGGGCGGCGCCCGCGCCCGCGGGCACGTCCACGGAGACGGCTTCGGGCAGGCTGGTCCCAGGCTCTCCTCCGCAGGCGGCGGCCAGCGCACAGGCGAGAAACAGATAGGGCGCTCGGCGTCCAACGTTTTGTCGCATAACAATATGGGTGCAGGGGGTCGGGCGCGGGCCAGGG
>JAGTUV010000089.1 GCA_018224305.1 Gemmatimonadota bacterium | reverse complement strand
GTCGATGCTGCCCGGCTGACCGGCGCGGTAGTTCTGCGCCGCATCCTCGTAGCGCGTGACGGTCCCCCGCACGACCGCGTCAGCGGCACGCTCGCCGGCGAGACTCAGGCCGAGCGCGCTGGGCAGCCGTTCGCGCAGTGCGCTGAAGATCTGGTCGTTGACGTCGAACACTACAGTCTGATTGCCGAACGGCGCGATGTACACGGTGCGGATCTCCGCTGGAAATCCGCCACCGCCACGCAGGCCGTAGTTGCACGCGCCGGCACACAGCGCGAGCGCGAGTATGACGGCGAGTCTAGCGCTCACCCGGAAGTATCCATACATCAGGCTCGAAGGCCGCTCTTTCCTCTACATCGGTGACCCGCAGCGTAAGCTCGCGGAACTCGGTCCAGTCACGAAAGGTGCCCACACCGGGAATCCCGTAACCGGCGCCGCCCGTCAACTCGACCGTTCGCCGACCGGAGCCATCCGTCCACTCCGCCGCGTGCAGTCGATCGGCCTGGAAGCGGAACCGCCACTGAGTCCGGTCCCGCGCGTACTCCAGAGACACTTCATCGCCGGTGACGCTCGTGCCGGTGAGCGGTGCATCCACGGGCCGGCGGAACACTCCCAGGGTTGCCCAGAGCATGGCGGGCGGAGGCAGCATGGCGGCCGCAGCGTCAGGGGCCACGCGCATCACGCCATCGACCACTACCGCTGCTGCCAGTGTCTCCCCGCGCGGGCCGAACAGATCCACGCGAGCCCGGTAGCCGCTGTCTGCACGCAGTACACCGCGTCCGCTGAAACGTGCATCGCGATCCGTCATGTTCCAGTCGAACATCACCTGCACACGATGGGCGGGCGCTGTCGCGGTTTCCAGGCGCTGCTCCGTCTCCGGGTCGGGTGTGCCGCCCGTCGCACCAGCGCCAGTCGAGCAGGCGGCGCCCGCAGCGGTCGCTGCCAGCAGGACGGCGCAAAGGTAGACCCTGCGCCGGACACGGTCAACGCGGCCGCGCGGAGTCGAAGGCCGGCTGCTTCTGCCGGTGTGGCCGGACGTGCACGCGCAGGAAATGCTGCTGTCTGCCATCATCAGAAATTGAACCCGAAGAAGAAGGCGACGAACGTGTCGTCGAAATTCCTGCCATTGAATCGTACCGGAGGGGGGTCGCCCGCGTGGAATCGTTTACCGATGTCCAGCCGCAGGACGAGTGGCGCTCCGAGCGACATGCGGAACGCGGTGCCGTAGCTGCCCCAGAGACCGGTGGGTTCCTGATCCTCGAGCCAGCTCGAGCCCATGTCGGTAAAAAACGCGCCCTGGATTCCGGGCAGCCGCAGCGTCCCGATGGGGAACGCCAGCGCCAGCGAATGCAGGATCGGGAACCGCCATTCCTGATTGACCAGCACGACGCGCGAACCCGCAAGTGAATAACGCGGATACCCGCGCAGCTGATGAGTGCCGCCGAGCACCGCACGGCCCGGTATCGCACCGTCGCTGAAGAAGCCATACGTCCGGAACGCATAGGCTGAATAGAGCGACGTCCGGAAGTAGCGCCGGTAGTCGAGCGACACGGCGTAGTTCTCAGCGGATGCGCTGCGACGCACGGACTCGCCGGTGACGGGACTGGGCAGCTCACAGACGAAACACGACACCAGACCGACGGATACGTTGAAGCGTTCGCCGTCGATCGGTCCGGTCGGCAGCCACAGAGTGTTGTCCCTGATGTAGGAGACGAAATTCGTGGCAAGCACGCCTCTGCGTGTCAGGTCGCGCGTATCCTCGCGGGTGTCGGTGCCGAGCGGACCGCCTCCGAATCCGTCGTCGACATCCACCCGATCCCCCTTCTGGAGGCCGAGCTGAAGTTCGACACGGCGGTACCGGCTGAGCGGGTAACTGGCAATGAAGTAACCGCCCATTCCCGCGTCCTCGTACACGTCCCACGACACGTCCCGGAACAGGCCCTTGTAGCGAAACACGCCCACGCCATAGTTCAGGCGGTGCGAGAGATTGAGATACAGCGCATTGCCGCTGAAGCTGTCAACGAGCTGCGACAGATCGCTCGCCTGAAATGCAGATACGCCGAGGAAGAGGATGTGATTGCCGAGCATGTCGGACATCAGGAACTGCGCACCCTGCGCGGCCGCATAGCCGGGCGCGTACAGCGCATCGGCAGCGGCGAAATCCAGCGTCATCTTTTCCCACGTGCTGTACGGCTTGACGCCGGCCTCCGCTACGGTCGGAGCATCGAGTTCCAGCCAGTGCCATGCCGCCAGAGCGTCTGCGTGCTCGTGTGCGCGCGGATCGAGCGAAATCCGCTCGCCGTCCTCCCCCAGACGCTGCTGGTAAATGCGGTACGCCGATGCCTGGAAGCCCGCGAATGCGATGCTCCTGCCGTCGGGCGTCCAGCCGGGATCGAAGGCGCCTCCCGTCAGTTCCGTGACGCGCCGCCCGTTGCCCTCGACATCGACGATATAGAGATCGGATGCGCCGCTGCGATCGGAACTGAATACGATGGCCTGCCCGTCGGGGGACCAGCGAGGCGCGCGATCGATCCAGTCCCCCCATGTCAGGTAGCGCATCGCGCGTGTTTCGACATCCAGCATCACGAGGTTCGTCGAGCCTCCCGGCCCGAACCGGGTCCGATCGGACGCGAACACGATGTGCCGTCCGTCCGGGGACCATTCCGGATCCTCGTCCCGATAGCGGTCATCCGTGATCCGCTCCAGCGCCTGCGTGTCGAAGTCGAGCACGAACAGGTCGGCGAAGCCGGCGGTCGTCAGGCCGGAGAAGACGATGCGCCTGCCATCGCGGCTCCAGCGCGGCGAGCGCACACCGACGATGTCCGGCCACTGGTAGCGACCGACGACAGACCGTTCCGCCGGATCCCATATCATCAGTGCATCTCGATCCAGGAACCGCGATGCGATGGCGAGGAGGCCGCTCGAATCGATGTCGAACGCGGACTCATACGCATGGAACGACTCG
>JAGTUV010000088.1 GCA_018224305.1 Gemmatimonadota bacterium | reverse complement strand
GTCAAGGTACGGCGGGTGAGAGGTTCGCCGGACATGCCGGGCCAGGCATGACGGGGATGCCGTGACTGAGCGCGACGACTGAGCGCGACGACTGAGCGACGACTGAGCGCGACGGCTGAGCGCGACGGCTGAGCGCGGCTGAATACAGGCGCGGCCTTCCGGAGCGCTGCGGTCCAGAGGCGTGGCCTTCCGGAGGATCAGTCCGTCCGGTACCTGCGGCTGACCTCGTCCAGCAGCTTTCTCTCCTGTGGCGAGAGGCTGCTCATGCCCTGGGTGCTGATCTTCTCGAGCACGCGATCGAGCTCATCGAGGAGCTTCTCCTCCTCGGCATTGCCCCGTCCGCGTGAGGTCGCGGTGCGGGTCGGCGCCGCGGGGCGACGTGCGGAATCGTCGTCGCGCGAGACCACCTTGAGCTTCCGGCGGTTCATCATCTTGCGCAGGCCGCCCATGCCGCCGCCGGGCGAGCCGAGTCGGAGGTAGAGGAATCCGGCTGCGAAGCCGCCGAGATGTGCGGCATGGGCGATATTGTCACCGCGACCACTGCCGAACATCGACATGACGGACACGACGGCCATGAACAGCACGAGGTACTTCGCCTTTACGGGCAGAATGCCCCAGATGTAGATGGGCGAGTCGGGCCAGAACATGGCGAATGCCAGCATGACCCCATAGACGGCTGCGGAGGCGCCGATGATGGGACTCATGGGTGCGAACACGAACGACAGCGCGGCACCGCCGAGTCCGCACAGGAAGTAGTACTTGAGGAATTCGCTCGAGCCCCAGCGCTGTTCGAGGGGCGGCCCGAAGAAGAACAGGACGAGCATGTTCAGGAAGATGTGCCAGCCGCCGCCGTGCGCGAACATATACGTGATTACAGTCCACGGCTCGGAGAGGATACGGCCGGGCACAAACGCCATGTAGTAGCTGAGCCGTCCCCCCATCATGTAATCGACGAGGAAGATGGCCACGTTCGCGATGATGAGATTTTTCACCCACGGGGTGAGCCCGAATCCGAACGAGAAGCTGCCGCGGTAAGCCATGTATTCGCCTCATCGCGAGCGGCACGCCCGCGTAGTGTGATCTAAACCCGGCGTCGAAGCCGGTGTTCCTCCATGGCGAGGCGGCACAGCCGCTCGCAGACCTGCGTAAAACCGATCCCTGCGGCCTGCGCGCCCTTCGGAAACAGGCTTGCGGCGGTCATTCCCGGCAAAGTGTTCGCCTCCAGACACCAGAATACGCCATCCGAGTCCAGACGGAAATCGATGCGGCTGAATCCGCGGAGCTTGAGGGCGCGATGCGTCTTGAGCGCGAGACGCTGCACCTGGATGACCTGCGCTCCCGTGAGGTCGGCCGGGAAGATCTCCTCGGCGCCACCCGGCTGATACTTCGCGGCGTAATCGAATATCTCGTTCGGCGTGATGATCTCGCCAACGGGCAGCGCATCGACGCCGAGAACGGGGACTGTGAACTCGCGGCCGGGGATGAACTTTTCGATCATCACCTCGTCGTCGTATTTCGCGGCGGTCTCAACGGCGGCCTCGAGGTCGTCCGTATGCTTCACGATGGACAGGCCGACGGTCGACCCCTGCTTGCTCGGCTTGACGACACACGGCAGGCCGATGCGCTCTTCGATGTCCTCGAGGAGTACGGGCGCCATGAGCCAGGGCGGAGTGGGCACTTCGGCAAGGCACATGAGCCGTTTGGAGATGTCCTTGTCCATCGCCATCGCGCTGCCCAGCATGCCGCTGCCGGTGTACGGGATGTCCGTCATGTCCAGCAGCGCCTGCAGGGTGCCGCCCTCCCCCGCACCGCCATGCAGCGCGAGGAACAGAACGTCCACCCCGCGCAATTCGGGCGCGCTCGTCAGTGAGGTCGCATCGCCGGTCCGCATCAGGTCGAGCGCCTGCTCATCCGGCGGCAGATCCTTTACGCCGTCGGACAGGAGTTCCTTCTCCGCCGCCGCATCCAGGACGCCCGTCGCAGTATCGACGGCGATGACATCATGACCGCCTTTGCGCAGAGCCTGGATGACCTGTGATCCGCTCGCGATCGAGACATCGCGCTCGGAGCTGGTACCGCCGAATAGCACGGCCACCTTGAGCCGCGATCTGTCCTCTGCCTGCGCCATGCCCCTCTTCCCTGGTGTCGGAGTGATTCCGGACCCCTCACGATGCAACAATTCCGCCAGCCCCGGGACGGCAGACGGCGGACCTGGAACCCATAATGCAGAATGGCGCGTCGGGAAATGCGAGAGTCCGGCACGGCGCTGCTACCGAGGGCCGGGCGGGACCGGCATCTGCGGCGATGAGCCATTCTGCATTATGGGTTCCAGGTCCGCTTCTGTTACGGCGTCAGATACCGGACCACATCATACCGCGTAATGATCCCCCGCAACGCTCCGTCACTGCGTACCAGAACTGCCGGACACTGACGGGTCAGCAGCCTGCTCACTCCGCTCATCGGCAGCACGCCGTCCACCACGGGGAATGCTGCCTCCATGATGCTGTCCACCGGCTGGTCGAGCGCCGACTGGTCCTCGATGATGCGCGCCATCAGAGCCGACTCCGGCACGGACCCGATACACGTGTCGCCGTCGCACACGGGAAGCTGCGAGATGTCATACTCCGTCACGAGGCGCAGTGCCTCGCGCACCGTCGTGCTGCGTTCAATGCTCACCAGCGCCGGCGCGCCACCATCCTTGCGCGCGACCATCTCCCCTGCCGTCAGCCGTTCCGGCTCCAGCAGCCGGTTCTCGCGCATCCAGTCCTCGTTGTACATCTTCGACAGGTAGCGCTCGCCGGTATCGGGAAGGATACACACGATGCAGGCGTCCGGATCGTCCACTTCACGTGCAATACGGGAGGCGAGCCAGACGTTCAGCCCGGCCGACCCGCCGACGAAAAGCCCTTCCTCACGCGTCAGGCGCCGACCCATCCCGAATGCATCCCGATCGCTGACCGTGTGATACTCGTCGATCACCGAGAAATCGAGCGTGCTCGGCAGCTTGTCGTTGCCGATCCCTTCCACCTTGTACGGTGCTCCTTCACCCTTGATGCCGGTCGCGTGGTAGTGCGCGAAGATGGAGCCAGGCGGGTCGCCGGCAATGATGCGCACTGCCGGATTCCTCTCCTTCAGGTACTTGCCGGTTCCGCTCACGGTCCCTCCCGTGCCGGCCGACGCCACCAGGTGCGTGATGCGCCCCTCCGTCTGCTCCCAGATCTCCGGGCCGGTCGTAGCGTAATGCGCCTGTGGATTGACGGGGTTGTAGAACTGGTCGGCGAGGATCGCGCCGGGCGTTTCTCCGACGATGCGCTTGGCCGTCTGCACGTAGTTGTCCGGGTGATCCGGCGGCACTGCGGTCGGGGTGACGATGACCTCCGCGCCGAACGCACGGAGCAGCCGCACCTTCTCTTCGCTCATCTTGTCGGGCATCGTGAAGATGCAGTGGTATCCCCTGATCGCCGCGGCGATCGCCAGGCCGACACCGGTGTTGCCACTGGTGCCCTCGACGATCGTGCCGCCCGGCTTCAGCCGGCCCGAGCGCTCCGCATCCTCGATCATCGCCAGCCCGATGCGGTCCTTGACGGACCCGCCGGGATTGAAGAACTCCGCCTTGGCGAACACCGGCGAGCGAGCGCCATCGGTAACGCGGTTCAGGCGGATGAGCGGAGTCCAGCCGACCGCTTCCAGCACGTTCGCGAACGGACGCGCATTGCGCGGCGGCATACCCCCGTGTGCATCACTCATTGATTGACGACTCCGGAACCGGTGGACGTACCGATCGTAGCGGTGGAATCCCGCGCGAACCGCACGGGCATGCGCGTCCACATCGCGATGCGGCGATCGCCGCGCTGGCCGGGGGTGAACCGGAGCCGGCGCACACCGTTCACTGCGGCCGAATCGAAGTCGGAGAACCCGCTGCTCTTCGACACGAGTACGCTGTCGACGTCGCCCATCTCGTCGATGTGGATCAGCACCTCCGTCTCGCCCTGAACGCCGCGGTCCCAAAGTCCCTCCGGATACGCGATCGGAGTCGGATCCGGAATCGGGATCGGCGGCTGTATCTCCTCGGGCGCTGCGTTGCAGCCCGCAAGCAGCACACACGCCATGACAACGCTGCACGTCACGACTGTGCGTGCGCGTGATACCCATGCCGCGGCACCGTCGGCCATCCTGTGCATCTGCGTCTGCATACTCTCCTACTCCGCCGTGTCGGCCTTCAGCGCCGCGATCAGGTTCAGCGCCTGCAGCGGTGTGAGTGAATCGATGTCGGTCGCACGCAGCCGCGTCACCGCCGGGTGCTCCGCCGGCGCGAACAGCGATAGCTGTTCCCTCGACCGCTGCGGCCCGTTCGCGCCGAAGCGGCCCAGGCCTTCGCCGCCGCCCGTATGTGCGCCCTCGAGCTCCCGCAGGATCTCCCGCGCGCGCGCGACCACCGCCGGAGGCAGTCCCGCGAGCCGCCCCACCTCGATGCCGTAGGAGCGGTCCGCGCCGCCCGGCTGGAGATGGTGCAGAAAGATGATGTCGTGGCCAAGTTCGCGCACCGCCACGTTAAAGTTTACCAGCGACGGCAGCAGATCCGCGAGCTGAGTGAGCTCGTGATAGTGCGTGGCGAAGATCGTCTTCGCACCTGTCAGCTCGTGCAGGTGCTCCGTAACGGCCCATGCGATGCTGACGCCGTCGTACGTGGCGGTGCCGCGGCCGATCTCATCGAGCAGCACCAGCGATGCGCGGGTCGCACCGTGCAGGATCGCGGCGGTCTCGTGCATCTCCACCATGAACGTCGACTGGCCGCGCACCAGGTTGTCCGACGCGCCCACACGAGTGAAGATGCGATCGCACACCGGCACACGGGCGCGTTTCGCGGGGACGTACGATCCGATCTGCGCCAGCAGCTGGATCAGCCCCACCTGTCGCAGCAGGGTCGACTTCCCGGCCATGTTCGGTCCCGTCAGGATCATGATCCGGCCGGCCTCGTCGAGCACCACGTCGTTCGGGATGAAGTCCTCGCGCGGCATCATCCGCTCAACGACGGGGTGCCGGCCTTCGCGGATCTCGAGCGCGAAGCCCGTGTGAACGTCGGGTCGCGTGTACCCGCTTCGCTCGGCAAGCTGTGCGAGCGACGTCAACACATCCACCAGCGCCACGTGCGCGGCGGTCGTCTGCAGTCGCTCCATCCGCTGCGCTACATCGCGGCGCAGATCGCTGAACAGCCGGACCTCGAGCGACAGGATGCGGTCCTCCGCGTCCAGCGCCTTCGACTCCCATTCCTTCAACTCGGGCGTTACGTAGCGCTCGGCGTTCGCGAGAGTCTGCTTTCGCTCAAAGTCGTCCGGCACCTTGCCGGCATTCGCACGCGTGACTTCCAGATAGTAGCCGAACACCTTGTTGAAGCCGATCTTGAGCGACGGGATACCTGTGCGCTCGCGCTCGCGCGACTGCAGCCGCGCGATGTACTCCTGGGCGCCATCACGCAGCGCGCGCAGCTCATCCAGTTCAGCGTTCCACCCGGCGCGGATCGCGTCACCCTCGCCGATGCTCGCGGGCAGTTCGTCGTTCAACGCACGGCCCAGCATGGAGTGCACGTCATCGAGAACATCGATGCCTTCGGCGGCGATGCACAGCAGTGACGCCGTGACGCCATCGAGCGCGGTACGCACACCGGGCAGTTTCCCGAGCGATTGTTCGAGAGCACGCAGGTCCCGCGGCGCGGCACGGCCGGCACCGATCCGGCCGGCCAGCCGCTCGAGGTCGCGCACGTCCCTGAGTTCCGCACGCAGTGCCCGGCGCATGGGCGGATCCTCGAGCAGATTCGCGACCGCATCGTGCCGCTCGTGGATGCGGTCAGCGACAACCAGCGGACGCAGCACCCAGCGGCGCAGCAGGCGCGCACCCATCGGTGTCTGCGTCTCGTCGATGACGTCGATCAGCGTCGCCGCACGGCCGCTCTGACCGTCCGTGCGCATCGGCTCGATCAGTTCCAGGTTCCGGCGCGTCATCTCATCGAGCAGCATGGCGCTGCCGGCTCGCTCGATGCGCGGCGGCCGCAGCGTCGGCAGTGCGACGGGCTGAACCTCGGCGATGTAGGCGATCAGCGCGCCGAGTGCGCCCAGCAGCGGAGCATCGCCCGTCTCGAAACCGAACCCCTCGAGCGAACTGACGCTGTAGCGACGCTTCAATTCCTCCCTGCCATGCTCCGGATCGAACAGCCAGTCCGGGCGGTACGTCCGACTGATGTGTTCCGCGCCCGGAACCTCGCGACCGAGCATGCGCGACGGCAGCAACAGTTCCGCCGGTTCCAGTCGCGCCAGCTCAGCGACCAGTTCGCCCGCCGTGGTCCGGAGCACGGAGACCTCACCCGTCGATGCGTCCGCAACGGCGATCACGGCGTCATCGCCCGTATCGACCAGGGCCACGAGGTGGTTGTTGCGGCGCTCGACCAGCAGAGCGTCGGCCAGCACGGCGCCCGGCGTTACCGTCTCGACGACTTCGCGCCGGACGATGCCCTTCGCTTCGGCCGGGTCCTCGACCTGCTCGCATATCGCCACGCGCCGGCCGAGCCGGATCAATCGCTGGATGTACTCGTCGCGGGCGCGCGCCGGCACACCCGCCAGCGGGACGTTCGCCGCGCCGCCGTTGTTACGCGATGTCAGTGTCAGCCCCAGCAGCCTCGCGCCCTCCTCGGCATCCTCGCAGAACATCTCATAGAAGTCGCCCACGCGGAAGAAGACGAGCGCGTCCGGGTGGCGCGACTTGGCGTCTCGCCACTGCTGCATGAGCGGGGTGTCTTCCGGTTTCGGCATGCGGATGTTTGCTGCGAGCGGGAGTGACATCAACCCCGAAGGATAGCCGGTAGGGGGCGGGGGCGGCAATCAAAGGCGGCGGCCTCCATCGGCGGCGGCGGCGGCAATCGAAGGCGGCCGCGGCCGAAGTCCGCTTGCGTGCGACGGCCGAGGGCCGCCACTGAGCGGCCGGTGAAGTTGAGTCGATCGCCCGCATAGCGTATCTTGAGACAGCAACGAGGCCGGCCGCGCACAGTTCGCGCGGCCGCCTTTTCACATGGAGTGCTGTGAAGCGCCCGAAAGGACCAGGACGGGATCGTGTCTCGCAACGTGTTCGATACGTACAATGCGGCCTATGTGCAGGCCGTTTATGAGCAGTACCTGCAGAACCCGGCATCAGTCGATGAGACGTGGCGTCGTCTCTTTGCCAGTGACACGAGCGGCCTGCTGGGCGGCTTCGGGACGGGGCCTGCCGTGGGCGGCGGGAATGGTGCAGCCGCCGTCACGCGGCCCGAGGGCGGGACGGAGCCGAACCTGCTCCAGCTCCGCGCTGCCCGTGCCGCGGGCGAGCTCGTGGACGCGTATCGCCTCCACGGCCATCGCGCCGCGCACCTCGATCCGCTCGGCACGCCGCCGCCCGGCCATCCGATGCTCGAGCCGGAATTCCACGGCATCACCCTCGACGGTCTCTCCACGGTGCCGTCCGCGCTGATCGATGATCTGCCGGGCGACACCATGACTGAGGTGCTGACCTGGCTGAAGGACACGTATACCGGTCCGATCGGCTACGAGTATGAGCACCTGGAGGATCCGAAGCAGCGCGAGTGGCTGCGCGAGCAGATCGAGTCCAACGCGCACCGCCAGCCACTCTCGGCCGATGAGAAGAAGCGATTGCTCGGGCGGCTGACAGAGGTCGAAGCACTCGAGCAGTTCGTGCACCGCGCATACCTCGGCGCAAAGCGGTTCTCCATCGAGGGC
Source organism: Gemmatimonadota bacterium (assembly GCA_018224305.1). Classification (GTDB taxonomy): domain Bacteria; phylum Gemmatimonadota; class Gemmatimonadetes; order Longimicrobiales; family RSA9; genus SH-MAG3. The sequence continues at coordinate 2,377 of JAGTUV010000088.1, read as the reverse complement.
ACCGACATGATGGTGCCAATGCTCGACCTCGCGATCGAGCGGGCTGCCGTGGCCGGCGCACGCGAAGTCGCCATCGGCATGGCGCACCGCGGCCGCCTGAACGTGCTCGCCCACGTGCTCGGCATGCCCTACAGCGCGCTGATCGCGAAGTTCGAAGGCATCCACGCGCAAACGGCCGGCACGGGCGACGTCAAGTATCACCTCGGCGCCGAAGGCACGTACGCAACGCGGACCGGCGAGCCCCTCACCGTCATGCTCGCACCGAACCCGAGCCATCTGGAGTTCGTGCACGCCGTCATCGAAGGCGTGACACGCGCGAAGCAGTCCGACCGCTCCACGGCAACGCTCACGCAGGACGAGAACCTCGTCGTACCGGTCATCATCCACGGTGATGCCGCATTCTCCGGACAGGGCGTCGTCCCCGAGACGCTCAACCTGTCACGCCTTCGTGGCTATCGTACGGGCGGCACCCTCCACATCATCGCAAACAATCAGGTAGGCTTTACGACAAACCCGAGCGAAGCGCGGTCAACCGACTACGCGAGCGATGTGGCGCGCGGATTCGACATCCCCGTCTTCCACGTCAACGCCGACGATCCCGAGGCCTGCCTCGCCGTTATTCGGCTCGCGATGATGTTCCGCGAGCAGTTCCATGACGACGCCGTCATCGATCTCATCGGCTACCGCCGGTTCGGTCACAACGAGAGCGATGAGCCGGCCTACACGCAGCCCGTACTGTACCGCAGGATCGCGGAACATCCGACCGTGCGCCGCATATGGGGCGAACGTCTTGCGATTGAGGGCGTGACGGGCGGTGGCGAACTCGATGCAATCTGGCAGCAGGCATACGACCACCTGGTCGCCGAGCAGGCGAAGGTCAAGAATGGCGAGGAATCCCACGTGGAGCATCACGAGCCCGAGGAGGAGAGCGCGTCCGCACTCCAGCTCGACACGCACGTGGACGCGGATCTGCTCGTCGACCTCGATCGTCAGTTGCACACGTGGCCGGACGGCTTCAAGGTGCATCCGAAACTCGCACGGCAGCTGGACAGGCGCTCGAAGGTATTCGGCGACGACGGCAACGTGGATTGGGCGCACGCCGAAGTGTTGGCGTTCGCCACGCTGCTGGCCGATGGTATTCCCATACGGCTCACCGGGCAGGACACCGAGCGCGGCACGTTCAGTCAGCGCCACCTCGTGCTGCACGACGCCGAGACGGACGCACGTCATACGCCGGTGGCCAGCCTGAAGCAGGCGCGGGCGCCGTTCGAGGTCCACAACAGCCCGCTTTCCGAGCTCGCCGTCGTCGGCTTCGAGTACGGCTTTAGCGTCGTTGCACCCAGGGCACTCGTGCTGTGGGAGGCGCAGTTCGGCGATTTTGTGAATGGCGCGCAGGTCATCATCGACCAGTTCATGACGGCCGGCCGTGCCAAGTGGCAGCAGGAATCCCGCATGGTCATGCTGCTGCCGCACGGCCACGAGGGTCAGGGTCCGGAGCACTCCAGCGCGCGCCCCGAACGCTTCCTCCAGCTGGCGGCCGAGAAGAACATCCGCGTCGCCAACTGCACGACACCCGCACAGTACTTCCATCTGCTGCGCCGGCAGGCACTCTATCAGGAGCGTCGCCCGCTCATCGTCATGACGCCGAAGAGTCTGCTGCGGCACCCGCGAGCGACGTCCTCTGTCGCCGAGCTCAGCGAGGGCCGCTTCCAGCGCGTGATCAGCGACGACACGGTCGCGCCGGAGAAGACGCGCCGTGTCGTGCTCTGTACCGGCAAGATCTACTACGACCTGCTCGCAGCGCGCGAGGCGGCCGGTACCGACGACGTTGCCATCGTTCGCATGGAACTCCTCTATCCCTTCCCCGCCATCGATCTCGCCGGGGTGCTCGAGCCCTACGGCGAGGACGTGGAGTGCGTGTGGGCGCAGGAAGAGCCGCAGAACATGGGGGCATGGTTCTATGTCGAGCCGTGCTTCCGCGAGCATACCGGGCGTGACCTGGCCTACATCGGCCGGCCCCGCCGCGCGAGTCCCGCCGAGGGCTACGCCGACGTCCACGAGAAGGAACAGAAACGGGTCACTGGCGAGGCCGTGCGACCGGCTGCAAAGAGCAGGAAGAAGACCGCGAAGCGGCGATAGTGGAACGAAATATGGGAGTGGGAGAGGGAGAAGGAGAGTTAGAGGGAGAGGGAGAGGGGGCACGGTGTCAGCGGGACCTTGCCCACAGCCTCACCCGCGCCCAGTAACTCTCCCTCTCCCACTCCCTCTCCCTCTCCCTATGCAATACGGTACGCCCCTTGCCATGCTGTCCTCCATCACTCAATCAGGAGAGACGCATGTCCTCGTTCGGCATCTATGTGATCGGCTTCGTTATCCT
>JAGTUV010000087.1 GCA_018224305.1 Gemmatimonadota bacterium | reverse complement strand
TACCACGTAGTCTGCGCGCGCCAGCAGATCGCCGCGCGCTTCCGGATGGATGACGACACGGGCGTTCGGATGCGCGCGTTTCGCCGCGTCGAGTTCATCCATGACGAGGTCATCGTGTACGTAGCAGTAGCCGTCCCAGGCCACGATCTCGCCGGCATCATCCGTGTGTTCGGTGGATGATGCACTGCGGATAGCGCGGCCGGTCTTCTCCGCGACGTACTTCGCGAGATTGCGATCCGGCACGAACAGTATGGGCCGGTCACGGTCGATGGACTCCGCCACCAGCACGGCGTTGGAGCTCGTGCAGCAGATGTCGGATTCCGCCTTCACCTCCGCCGTGGAGTTGACGTAGGCAGCGACGACGGCGTCCGGCATGCGCTGCTTCATGCGTCGCAGTGACTCGCCGGTCACGAAGTCCGCCATGGGGCAGCCGGCCTTGAGGTCCGGCATGAGCACGCGCTTGGAGGGCGACAGGATCTTCGCCGTCTCAGCCATGAAATGCACACCGCAGAATACGATGACGTCTGCGGTCGTCGACGCCGCTTCCTGCGAGAGGCCCAGCGAATCGCCGACGTAGTCGCTCACGTCCTGGATGTCGCCGCGCTGGTAGTTGTGCCCGAGGATCACCGCATTCAACTCGCGCTTGCGCCCCGCGATGCGGCGGGCCAGCTCGTCGCGCGAAAGCTTCGAGTAGTGCAGCGGACTGGTGAGTGACGCAGTAGCAACGCTCATCAGGATGCTCCTCGTGTATCCGATAGAAACGGGCCCGCGGTTTTATACACCGCGAGCCCGGGAAGTGTCCTCACAACGCTGGGTCAGGCCGTGAAGGAGCTACCACAGCCGCAGCCGCCCGATGCGTTCGGATTCTTGAACGTGAAACCCGCCCCCATCATGGTCGTCACGTAATCGATTTCAACGCCGTCCAGGTACTGGCCGCTGAACGGGTCGACGAACAGCTTGATCCCGTTGGTTTCCAGGATCTCGTCGTCATCCTGCGCCTCGTCCTCGATATTGAGGCCATACTGGAATCCGGAACAGCCGCCCGGCAGAACGGCGACGCGCAATCCCGCCTCCTGCGTGGCGCCCTGCTCCTCAATGAACTTCTGAACTTCCGCTATGGCGGTCGGAGTGACCGTGATGGTCATCGCATCCTCCTGAAGGGTCGATGTCGTTCATGGAGTACCCCATGGCGACCATCGGGTTTCACTCCTGCTCGATACCCTTCGAACGTACCTCGGCGCGGCGTTGAATGTCAACGGTCCGTATGGATCCGCGCTCTCATGGCGCCGCCGCCGCCGCTATGGCGAGCAGCAGGCTCGCGTCATGCTCCGGGGCAATGGTGCGGAGATCGATGGCGACACGGTCATCGACGATCCGTGTTACCACGCACGGCCGGCTGCCTCGCAGCCGTCGCTCGAACTCGTCGCTGCTCGAGCCGCCGGGCGGCTCGAGCAGTACGAGTGAAGTCGGCAGAACGGCGGCCGCTGCGGCACCTCCGCCCACCGCTGATGAGCCGGGGACCACCCGCGCCGCGACGCCGGCGACGGTACACTGCCCGGCGAGCCGGGCGGCACGCTCTTCGATGACAGCCGGCGCCAGCGTGAGCATGCGCAGCACCGGGATCTCCGTGCGTGCCTGCTCAGCGCCGAGATAGAGCCTGAGCGTCGCGGCGAGCGCGGCGAGCGTGAGCTTGTCGACGCGCAGCGCGCGGCACATCGGATTGCGTCGCATCCGCTCCATCAGCTCCGGGGAGCCGAGCAGAATTCCACACTGCGGCCCGCCGAGCAGCTTGTCGCCCGACATCGTCACGATGTCCGCGCCCTCGCTCAGCGATGCCTGCGGCGTCGGTTCGTCAGCAGGCAGGCCCACACTCACAGGATCGAGCAACAGGCCCGACCCGATGTCGTGAATGAGCGGCACGCCGGCAGCGCGGGCGACCTGCGCGAGCGCCTGCACTCCCGTCTCCGCGGTATAACCGGAAATCGCAAAATTCGACGGATGCACCTTGAGCAGTGCACCCGTCGCAGACCCCAGTGCCGCCCGGTAGTCGTCGATGCGGGTCCGATTCGTCGAGCCGACCTCCCGCAGCCGTGCGCCGCTCCTCGCCATGATCTCCGGCACACGGAACGCACCGCCGATCTCGACGAGCTCACCGCGGCTGACCACGGCGTCGAGGCCTCGCGCCATCGTATTGAGAGCGAGCACGAGGGCCGCGGCGTTGTTGTTCACGACGAGCGCGTCTTCCGCACCCGACAGCTGGCACAGCAGCGCACGGCAGTGCGCGTAGCGACTGCCCCGCCCGCCCGTCGACACATCGTACTCGAGCGTGGAGTACCCGCGCGCTACCGCCGCGATCGCGTCGATGGCGGCATCTGCGAGGGGGGCACGGCCAAGATTCGTGTGCAGTATCACGCCCGTCGCGTTCAGCACGGGAACCAGCGAGCCGGCCGTCAGCCGCTCGATCGATGTCCGTACCCGACGCGCGATCTCCGACTCGTCCACATGCTGCGGGGACCCTCCGGACGCGATGCCCGTCCGCACCACATCGAGTTCCCGCTGGAGCGTGCTGACGATCAGGGAGCGGGACCACTCGGTGCCGAGCACCACGAACGGTGCGCTCGACATCAGCCGTTCCACGGATGGGATGCTGCGCCGCGCGTCCGTCACGTCAGAGGCCGCCATGGGCGGCCGGCCGATCCGCTGTTGCCGGCGGATCCGGCACTGGCTGCGGATCTGGCGGCACTGGCTGCGAACCCGGCGGCGCGGGCGCTGGCGTGTCGGGCGGTGCGC
>JAGTUV010000086.1 GCA_018224305.1 Gemmatimonadota bacterium | reverse complement strand
TCTCGCGCTGGAGCGATATCGGCACGGATCGCATCGCTGTAGCGGTCGACGGCTGCGGCGTCGCGACGTTCATGCTGCCCCTGAGCGCCCTCGCGCTTACATTTGCCCGGCTCGCAATCGCCGGGCGGCAGCCCGGCAGCCCGGCAGCGCGGTTGACGGATGCGATGACGGAGTACCCGGAACTCGTCGGTGGCACCGGGCGAATGTGCACGGAGTTGATCAGAGCCACGCGTGGCCGCATCTTCGCCAAGGTCGGGGCCGAGGGCGTCTATTGTGCCGGCGTGCCGGGTGCGGAGATCGGCATCGCCCTGAAGGTCGAGGACGGAGCGAAGCGCGCCGCAGAACCGGCGCTGCTGGAGGTAATGAGGATTCTTGGACTGCTTACGGACGAGGAAATGGAAAACCTGCAGCGGTATGCGAGGCCGGACGTTCTGAACACTCGCAATGAGGTGGTCGGCACGACGCGGGCACAGATCGAGATGGAGGCGTCACATGGATGATGTGACGCGGGCCCTGATCGATATCTCGGCCGCACTGGCAGGCGGGTCCGCCGGGCGACTGGATTCGGCGCTGCGCGCCGCCATCGATGTTGCGCCGCCGGAATCGGTAGAGGAGGCGCTGCTGCAAAGCTATCTTTTTCTCGGTTATCCGGCAGCGCTGCGCGGTCTCGCCGCCTGGCGTCGCATCAGCGGCCTGCCCGCGCTCGGCAAGCCAGCGAAGGACTTCAAGGAGTGGGAGCGTCGCGGCACGGAGATCTGCTCGCATGTTTACGGTGGTCAGTACGAGAAACTGCGTGCCAACATCGCAGCGCTGCATCCGGACATGGAGCGGTGGATGGTCATCGAGGGGTACGGCAAGGTGCTCGGGCGCCCCGGTCTCGACCTGGTCACACGCGAACTCTGCATTGTCGCTGTACTCGCGCCGCAGGAGGCAGGACCCCAGTTGTACTCGCACCTTCGCGGCGCATTGAATGCCGGCGCCGACGAGAACGAGGTCGATGAAGCGGTCCGCCGGCTTCTCGGTTCGTTGCCGCCGGAGCGCGCGCGCATGTTGAGCGAACAGTGGAACGCCGTCCGCGCGCGTCGCGCGGCGCTTCAGAAGGACTGACATGTTCGTCGACTACACCGAGATCCAGGTCATCGCCGGCACGGGCGGCTCGGGCGCCGAGGCGTTCCGCCGCGAGATGGGCGTGGCCCACGGTGGACCGTCCGGCGGTGATGGCGGTCGTGGTGGCGACGTCATTCTGCGTGCCGATCCGCAGCTCTGGACGCTGCTGGATCACCGGTATCAGCAGCACTACCGCGCGGAGCGCGGACAGCACGGTCAGGGCAAGGACCGCACGGGCAAGGATGGCGAGGACATGATCGTGCGCGTTCCGGTCGGCACGGTGGTTCGCGACGCGGAGACCGGTGACATCATCGGGGAACTGACGGAGGCAGGCCAGGAGCTGGTCGCGGCGAAGGGCGGTCGCGGCGGCCGCGGCAACGCGCAGTTCGCCACACCGACCCGGCAGGCACCGCGCTACTGGGAGCCGGGTGCGGAGGGACAGGAGCGCCGGATCGCCCTCGAACTGAAGCTGATCGCCGATGTCGGCCTCGTCGGCCAGCCGAATGCCGGCAAATCGACGCTGCTGGCGGCCGTGTCGGCCGCCACTCCGAAGGTCGCCGACTATCCGTTCACCACACTCACTCCGAACCTGGGAGTCGTGTCTCTGACAGGCTCGCGCACGTTCGTCATCGCCGACATCCCGGGCATCATCGAGGGCGCGCACGAAGGGAAGGGACTCGGCCACCGGTTCCTGCGCCACATCGAGCGCACGCGCACTCTCGCGTACCTGATCCCGCTCGACATCGACGATGTGCAGGCCGAATACGATCTGCTGCGCGAAGAGCTGCGTCGCTACTCCGAGGACCTCGTCGACAAGCCCCACTGCATCATCGTCACCAAGACGGACGTGCTGGGACCGGGCGAGGATGCACCGCATATCGAGGCGCCGGGAGCCTGGGGACAGTTCGCGATCTCCGCGGTCGCCCGGCGCGGCCTGCCGGAGCTGGTGGAGGCGCTCTGGCTGCGCGTTCGTGATGTCGTGGCCGAGGAGGAGCCGGAAGAGGAGCTGTACCAGCCGTGAGTGCCGCGCGCGAACGTGAGGAGCTCGCAGCCCAGCTCACACTGCTCGCGACGCCGCGCCTGTCGCATCCGTCCGTGCTGCGGCTGCTGGAGACACATGGCAACGCCCGTGACGCCTGTGCACACCTGACCGCAGCGTGCGGGCCGGCCGTCGCTGCAGCTGCGCGCTCCCAGCCGGTGCGGGACCGCGTACGGGCCGCGCTCGCAGCCGTCGATGCCGGCCGCATCCATGTCATCGCGTGGGGTGATCCGCTCTATCCCGAACTCGTGCGGCTCCGTCTCGGTGCATTCGCACCGCCGTTCCTGTTCGCGCGCGGCGCGCTCGAGTTGCTCGCGGCGCCCGGGATCGCCGTGGTCGGTTGCAGGAAGGCCAGCGAGTACGGGCTCGATATTGCCGAGCAGATCGGCGGCGGTATTGCGCGCGCGGGCGGCTGCGTCGTGAGCGGGCTCGCGCTCGGTATCGACGCGGCGGCCCACACGGCGGCCCTGGACGCCGGCGGCACGACGATCGCCGTTCTCGGCTGCGGCATCGATGTCCACTATCCGCCGCAGAACCGCGGCCTGCAGAACCGCATCGCACGCGAGGGCCTGCTGATCTCCGAACTGCTGCCGGCCGAGCGCCCGCGCCGGCACCAGTTTCCTCACCGCAACCGGATCATCGCCGCGCTGTCGGGGGCGGTCATCGTGGTGGAGGCGGGCGAGAAGAGCGGCGCAGTCACCACCGGCAATCATGCCGCGAACCAGGGCGTGCCGGTGTACGGAGTGCCGAACGCAATCCATCTCCCCAACGCGCAGGGCATCATGGCGCTGTTCCGCGACGGTGCCAGCGTCTACACGGGCCTGCGTGACCTGCTCGAGTCGACAGGACTGATCCAGCTCGGCGATGAGGTGCCCATGGACCTGTTCCGGGACGCGCCGCCGGAGAATGCGGTGCATGCGCGGCTGTGGCGCGCATTGGAGGGCGGACCGGTTCACGCGGACGCGCTCGCGCAGACCGCGGGCGTCGCTCCCACGGCAGCGCTTGTCGCGCTGCTCGAACTGGAACTGGATGGACGCGTGCGTCAGCTCGCCGGACAGAGGTTCGAGCGGCGACGGGAGCGCGCCCGTCGTCAATAGCAGGGTCTCGCGTCGCAACGTACTCCCGCCATGCGGGTAGCACCATCTGTGAATCCCGAACACCTCTATATCCACGTCCCGTTCTGTCTTCGCCGCTGCGGCTACTGCGATTTCGCGGTGACCGCCACACGTGTCGCACCCGTCGACGTGTGGCTCGATTCCATCATCGCGGAACTGGCCCTGCGGCAGCGGGCGGCGGGCCGGTCGACGCTCGATCTGAAGACCATCTACATCGGTGGCGGTACACCGTCGCTTCTCGGGGTGGGCGCCATGACTCGCCTGCGCGACGCGTTGCGCCGCTTCGCCGCATGGGACGACTCGACTGTCGAGTGGACCGCCGAGGCGAATCCCGAGAGCTTTTCGCCGCAACTCGCAGAGGACTGGGCCGCGGCCGGAATCAACCGGATCAGCCTGGGCGCCCAGACCTTCAGCCGCGTTGCGCTCGAATGGATGGGGCGACTGCATGGTCCGCAGGGACCCCGCCGGGCGGTCAAGGCCGCCCGCGCCGCCGGCATCGACAATATCAGCCTCGACCTGATCTTCGCGCTGCCCTCCCGCATCGAGCGGGACTGGGCGGGCGATCTCGACGGGGTGCTGGACCTGAAGCCGCGGCACGTGTCACTCTACGGGCTCACGGCCGAGCCCGCGACGCCGCTGGGCCGCCGGGTCGAGAGCGGGCGCGAAATCATGGCTGACGAGGACCGCTACGCCGCGGAGTACCTGCTGGCCGTGGACCGTCTCGGCGCAGCCGGCTTCGAGCACTACGAGGTATCGAATTTTGCACTGCCGGGAGCAGAGAGTCGACATAACCGGGCGTACTGGCGCCATCGGCCGTATATCGGCCTGGGTCCGGGGGCGCACTCCTACGAGCCGCCTGCCCGATCGTGGAACGTGCGGGACTGGGGAGAGTACAGCCGTCGGCTGCATGATGGGCGGTCGCCCGCCGAGGGCTCCGAGGAGCTGGGCGCGGGGGAGGTGACGCTGGAGAAGGTATGGCTGGGGCTCCGGGCGTCGGACGGACTGGCGCTGGACACATTGACGGGCGCACAGCGGGACAGGGTGGGGGAATGGGAGCGGTCCGGGCTGGCGGAAAGAGCCGACGGCGCGGTGCGGCTGACGCGGCACGGCTGGCTGCTGCTGGATCGTCTGGCGGTGGAGCTGGAAGGGGCCGCCGGTTGACGCGGCATTTGCAAAGGCGCGACATTTCATGGTTTGCGGGCGAATCGCGGAGTTGGTGATGAGATGACACAGAGCGGACTGACCGAGCGGGAGGAGCAGATCCTCGACGCGGTGATCCGGACGTACGTGGAGACGGCGGAGCCTGCGGGGAGCAGGACCGTCGCGCGTCGTCACGGGCTCGGTGTATCGCCTGCCACGATCCGCAACGCCATGTCGGATCTGGAAGAGAAGGGCTTTCTCTTCCACCCGCACACGTCGGCCGGTCGGATTCCGACGGACATGGCGTATCGCTACTACGTGGACACGTTGATGCAGCCCGTCCGGATTTCGGCGGCGGAGCAGCGGAAGCTGCGGCGTCAGTTGGCTGAGGACGGCCAGGGCCCGCTGGAGCGGCTGATTCGTCGCTCGATCCAGGTGCTTGGGCTGGTGACCGGTGAGTTGGGCGTCGCGATCGCGCCCCGGCTGGATGAGGTGGTGCTGGAGAAGCTGGAGCTGGCGCTCGTCTCCACCGAGAAGGTGCTGCTGGTGCTGACACTGCGCAGTGGAGTGGTGCGCACGGTGTATGTGGACCTTCCGGGCGCGGTGCCCGCCGAAACGCTCGCGAGCGTGAATGCGGTACTGAACGAGCGGCTGGCGGGACATACGCTGGGCGAGATCCGCTCGAACCTCGCCGAACGGCTGCGTGACGCCGCGACGGATGAGCCGGCGACCGAATTGCTGAACATCTTCATGCAGTCCGCCGAGGACGTGCTGGATCCGACCGGCCTGGCGGGCACGGAGTTGCTGCTCGGCCGGACCAGTGTGCTGGCCGACCAGCCGGAGTTCTCGAGCGGGCCGCGACTGCGCAGCCTGATCGAACTGACGGAGCAGCAGGACCTGCTGACAGGAGTGCTCAGCACACGCGAGCATGACCGGGTGCCGCGGATCACGATCGGCGGTGAACACGGTGAGCCGAAATTGAGCACATTGACGCTCGTGACATCGGAATACAGGATCGGCAAGCTGTCGGGCGTGCTGGGCGTGATCGGCCCGACTCGAATGCCGTATGCGAAGGTTGCGGCCATTGTCGAATACACGAGCAATCTCATGACTGAGCTGGCCGGTCCGGCCGGCGGTGAATCGAATGCGTGATTATTACGAAATCCTCGGTGTGGAACGCGGTGCGGAAGCGGATACGATCAAGCGATCGTACCGCAAGCTGGCGCTGCAGTACCACCCTGATCGAAACAACGGTTCGGCCGAAGCGGAAGAACAGTTCAAGGAGTTGACGGAGGCGTACGAGGTCCTGAAGGATCCCAACAAGCGCGCCGCATACGACCGCTATGGCCACGCGGGAGTCAAGGGCGGTGCCGGAGCGGGATTCGCCGGGTTCAGCTTCCATGACGCGCTGGATATCTTCATGCGCGATTTCGGCGGCTTCAGTGTCGACGACATGTTCGGCGGCAGCGGAGGCCGTCAGCGCCGCGGCGCGCAGAGTGTGCGCAAGGGGCCGGACATGCGCATCACGTTCCCGCTCACGCTCGACGAGGTCGCCGGAGGCGTGAAGCGGACGGTCCGCATCGAGGTGAACGACGAGTGCGGCCGGTGCGACGGCAGCGGCGCGAAGGCGGGGACGTCACCCGTCACGTGCTCGACATGCGGCGGCGCGGGCGAGGTCCGGCGCGTTCAGCGCTCGTTCCTGGGTCAGCTCGTCAGTGTCATGCCGTGCCCGGAGTGCGGCGGTGAAGGTCAGCGTATCGAGCAGCCGTGCGAGCAGTGCAGCGGCCGCGGTGTCGAGCGCGCGCAGCGCGAGATCGAGGTCAGTGTGCCGCCCGGCGTGTCGACCGGTGACTATCTGACAATGCGCGGACAGGGCAACGCGGGTGTGCGCGGCGGTCCGCGCGGCGACGTGCTGGTCGTGCTGGAGGTCGAGGAGGACGAGCGCTTCCTGCGCGATGGCTCAGACCTCATTTTCGAGCTGCCGGTCACATTCAGTCAGGCGGCCATGGGTGCGGAGCTGGATGTGCCGACGATCGGCGGTACGGCGCGTCTGAAGGTGGCGCCCGGCACGCAGTCGGGCCGGCTCCTGCGCATGCGCGGCAAGGGTCTGCCGCAGCTCCAGAGCACGAACCGCGGGGACCTCATCATACGCGTGGTGGTATGGACGCCGACAACGCTGACGCCGGAGCAGGAATCGGTATTTCGCCAGCTCGCGAAGGTGGAAGCCCCCGCGGAGCGAGTGGACGACGGCCGTGACCGTGGGTTCTGGGGTCGTGTCAAGGAAGCACTCACGGGGAGCTGACGTGCCGAACTGGCTTCGCATAGCAGCAACGAGCCCCTCGGCGGAGCTGTCCGGACTGCTCGCCGAGGGGCTCCTCGCGTGTGGCGGGTCCGCAATCGAGGAGCAAGGTGACACGCTGGTCACCTACATCCTCTCCGTCGACGACCCGGACGCCGCCCTCGATCGGATCCGCGACGTGCTCCAGGCTGTACTCGGCACGGATGCGATCGAGCTCAGCGCCGATGAGGTGCCGGAGCAGGACTGGCTTGCCGTCTGGCGGGCGGGGCTCGAGCCGCGGCGGATCGGCGCGCGCCTGATCGTCAGCCCCACCTGGAGCGAGGTGAACGCCGGGCCTGACGACCTCGTCATCCGCATCGATCCGCAGATGGCGTTCGGCACGGGCGAGCATGCGTCGACGCGCGGCGTGCTCCGCCTGATGCAGCAGCTCGACATGCACGGCGCGCGACTGCTCGACGTCGGCAGCGGCTCGGCCATTCTGTCCATCGCCGGGGCGCTTCTCGGTGCGCAGCACGTCGTCGCGGTGGAGAGCGACGTCGAGGCGATGCAGAACGCGACCGAGAACGTCGACCGGAGCGGGATCGCACAGCGCATCACGCTGCTGTGCGCCCTTGTGGACGACGCGTTCATCGACGCCTACGGCGGCGGCGCGTTTGACGGTGTCGTCGCCAACGTGCTCAGCAGCGTGCTGCTGCCGCTGCTGCCTGTGTTTCACCGGGCGCTCGCCGCCGGCGGCTGGGCCATCCTGTCCGGCATCCTCGTCGAGGAAGCCGATACGATGCGCGCTGCGGCAGAGGCGGCCGGCTTCGCAATCGATGCCGAGGATGTCGAGGAGCAGTGGTGGAGCGTAACGCTGCTGCGCATCTGAACCTCACGAACCGAGGGACCTGCGCGTGGCGTGCAGTTCCTCGAAAGCGCCCGTCACGGCCGTGTACAGAGGATCCTCGGGATCGACCGCGTGCAGCAGATGCGTAAGGGCCTCGTGCACGTCTCCGAATACGTCAGTCACCGTGGCCGGCCGGGGCGCGCCGGCATCTGCCCCGCCGCTGTCGGCAGGGTTGTCCACGCGGCGCTCGGCCAGGACGATGAGCGGCTGCATCATGCCTGCCGCCTCCATGGCCGCCTCGTAGAGCGACCGCTGGCGCGGATCCCAGCCCGATACCGCACCGATGACCGGGTCGGGCGGGATCACGGCGAAATGATCCGGCTGCTGCTTCAGGTCATCCATGAACCGGTCGAACGGCACGTCCACACCGGTTTCACGGACAGCCCGCAGGTGAAGCGGTCCGGCTTCCATGCTTCGCGTGGGCTGGTGGTCCAGAACGCGGGCGGCATGCTCGAGCAGTGAGTTCATGAAGTGCCTCTCGGTGCGGGTTGTGCTACAATAAGGCGTGGCTCCCGGAGCACTTCCATAGCGATTCAGGACGACTTCCCCGGAGGGCGGAGGGCGGATGGCGGAGCGATCCGATTGCATATTCTGCCGCATTGTTGCGGGCGAGATCCCGGCCGACGTGGTGCACGAGGACGAGCACACGGTGGCGTTTCGCGATCTCGACCCCAAGGCACCCGTGCACGTGCTGGTCATACCACGCCGCCACATTGCCTCGATCAGCGATGCGGCGGACACCGACGCGGCTGTCATGGGCGCACTCCTGCTCGCCGCGCGTGACGTTGCAGCGGTGGAGGGCGTGGCGGAGGGCGGCTACCGGCTGGTCGTGAACACCGGCGCGGCCGCAAACCAGACAGTGCATCATGTTCACGTGCATGTTATGGGCGGCCGCGACATGCGCTGGCCGCCGGGATGAACGACGGGGGACAGATGAGCGGGCTGACGGAGAGACTGCGCGCGGACCTGAACAGTGCGCGGCGCGAGCGGGACAAGCTGCGGACGATGGTTCTGACCACGACGCTGTCGGAGATCAAGAACCGGCAGATCGAAATGGGGCGCGAGCCGACGGATGAGGACGTGACGGAAGTGGTCGGACGCGCGATCAAGAAGCGGCGTGAGGCGGCCGAGCAGATCCGCGCGGTCGGTCGATCGGACCTCGCCGACAGGGAGGAGCAGGAGGCCGCGCTGCTCCTGCCGTACATGCCGGAGCAGCTCTCGGAGGATGAAGTCCGGCAGATCGTCAGGGATGCCATTGCCGGCGGCGCGAACAGCGTCGGCTCGGTCATGGGTGCGATCATGCCAAGGCTCAAGGGCAGATTCGACGGCAGGGAAACCAACCGCATCGTGCGCGAGGAGCTCGGCTGACGCAGACCTTCCGGTTCCGTCCGCCAACACGATCATGAACCGGCACGCGCTGGACGTTCTTCAGTTCCCGGAAGCCCTCGCCATAGTTGCAGGCCACGCGAGCAGCGCGCTCGGCGCGCGGGCCGTGCGTTCGCTCGAGCCGTCGGGAAGCGTGGCGTTCGTGACGGATGAACTCCGCCGTGTCGATCAGATGTCCACGTTCCTCTTCCGCGCTCAGGACTGGCAGATGCCGGCCGTGCCGGATGTGCGCGCGGCTCTGCGCCGGCTGGGCGTTGACGGATCCGTCCTGGATGCAGCCGAACTGCGCGACGTGGCGATTCTGCTGCGCGGCGCCGCTGCAACCCGGCGCGCCATCCTCCAGCATGCCGACGACTACCCTCTGCTTGCCCTGGTCGGCGAGCGGCTGGTCAAGCTGGATGACGATGAGCGCCGTATTCGCGACGCTGTCGATGACGCCGGCGATGTGCGCGACAATGCATCGAATGAACTTGCGCGCCTGCGTCGCGAGATCCGCGGCGCACGCAGTCGCATCGTGGAGCGGCTCGAGGCGTACATCACATCCCTGCCAACCCGGTTTCAGGTGCAGGATGCGAGCGTATCGCTGCGCGACGGCCGGTATGTGATACCCGTTCGTCGCGAGGGGCGCGGAGAGGTGGGCGGCCTGGTGCACGACGAGAGCGCGACCGGCTCAACGCTCTTTGTGGAGCCGCCCGTTGCCATCGAGTTGATGAACCGGCTGCGCGAACTCGAGCTGGCGGAGGCGCGCGAGGTGCTGCGTATCCTGCGCGAACTCACGGCTTCACTGCGGCCGTTACACGATGCCATAGCGGACGCGCTCGAGGCGCTGGTAGAGATCGATTCGCTGTTCGCGCGCGCCCGCTACGCGCTGCATGTGCAGGGCACGCGGCCGGAAGTGAGCGCGGACTCGCGGGCTCTCACGCTCGTGCACGCACGCCATCCGCTGCTGCTCGTTACGACGTCGGGCGTCATTCCGTTCGACCTCGCAATGGAGCCGGCGCCGACCGCGGAGCCGGCGCGGACGGCGGATGCGGCGCGGACCGATGATCCGACGCGGACCGATGATGCGGCGCGGACCGATGATGCGGCGCCGACCGATGATCCGGCGCCGATCGGGGAGCCGGCGCGGGTCGGGGAGGCTGTGGCCGGGGTGATCGGCCCGGGTGAGCGGACGCTGCTCGTGTCCGGTCCCAATACCGGCGGCAAGACTGTGCTGCTGAAGGCGATTGGACTCATCTCGACGCTCGCGCAGGCGGGCGTCATCCCGCCCGTGGGCCCGGGGACGAAACTCCCGGTATTCCGTGATGTCTTCGCCGACATCGGTGATGAGCAGTCCATCGAGGCCAGCCTGTCCACGTTCTCGGCCCATCTCAAGAACCTGCGCGAGATCATCGAGCACGCAGATGGTGATTCGCTCGCGCTCATCGACGAGATGGGCAGCGGCACCGATCCCGCCGAGGGCGGTGCGCTCGCGGACGCCATACTGCGCACGCTGACGCGGCGCGGCACGCTGACGATCGCCACCACCCACCTGGGCCAGCTCAAGCAGATCGCGGCGGAAGAGCCCGGGGTGGTGAACGCGTCACTGCAGTTCGATGCCGTTGCGCTGCGTCCCACATACCGTCTGCTCAAGGGCGTCCCCGGGCGCAGCTACGGCCTGGCCATCGCACGGCGGCTCGGCCTGCCGGAGGACTTGCTCGACGCTGCCGAGGCCGCACTGCCGGCAGCGGAGCGTGATGCTGGACACCTGCTCGCCGAGCTGGAAGAAAAGGATCGGCAACTGTCGGACGCGCTTGCGGACGCGGCGCTCCAGGCGCGGCGTGCCGCCGCACTGCGCGAGGATGTCGAGCAGCGCGAGGAGGCGCTTGCACGGCGCGAGAAGGAAGCGGAGCGGCGGGCACGGCAGCAGGCGCGTGATCTGCTGCTCAGCGCACGTGAGGAAGTGGACGCGGTGATACGGGAACTGCGTGAGGCTGCGGCTGACGGCGGCAGCGCGGTGGACGATGCAGCTCGTGATGCACGCCGGCGCGTGGAAGAGCACGTGCGGCGGGAGGCTGAGCGCATGCCGCGCGAACGTGCGTCGAGCGGCACGGATGAGGAACTGCGCGAGGGCTCGCACGTGCTCATTCCGGCGAGCGGTCTTCAGGGCGTGGTCGTCGAAGTGCGCGACGAACGTGCGACGGTGGAGGTGGGTGGTCTGCGTGTGCAGGTGCCGACGGCGGGCCTCACGGTGATCGATGCGCCGAAGCCCGCGCGGCAGCGACAGCAGCTGCGCGGCGGCTGGAACACGCCGGACACCGACGCGTCGACCGAAGTCGATCTGCGCGGATTGCGGGCCGAGGATGTGGCTTCGCAGTTGAACCCGGCCATCGATGCGGCCGTGCAGGCCGCACTGCCGAGCCTGCGGGTGATCCACGGGAAAGGAACGGGAGCGCTGCGTGAAGTGGTGACGGAGATCATGTCTGCGGATCCGCGCGTAAAGTCGTACAGGGCCGGTGGCGTGGGCGAGGGAGGCACCGGCGTGACCGTGGCGGAGCTGCGATGATCGCTGTCGTGTGTGACCGCCGTCGTCTCACTGCCGCACCCGTGCGCCGGAGTCATCGATGATCGCCGAATCGATCATCGACGAGATCCGCGTGCGCGCCGACATCGTCGAGGTGGTCGGCGAGCAGGTACCGCTCAAGCGCGCCGGCAAGGATTTCCGTGCGCTATGCCCGTTCCATCACGAGAAGACGCCATCGTTCTACGTGGTGCCGCGCGGCGGCTTCTACAAGTGCTTCGGCTGCGGCGAGTCGGGCGACGTGTTCACGTTCCTGATGAAACGGGCGGGCGTGTCGTTCCAGGACGCCGTGCGCGAACTGGGCACGAAGTACGGCGTCGATGTTCCGGACCCCCGCCTCGAGCGGGAGCACGATGAGCCGCACCGCATCCTCTACGAAGCCGTCGCCTTCGCGCAGGACTTCTTCAGCCGCCATCTGACGGAGAGCGCAGCAGACTCGAAGGTACGCTCGTACCTCGAGCAGCGCGGCATTCCCGAGGCGGCGGTCGAGCGGTTCGGGCTCGGGTATGCACCCGACGCGTGGCGCGCGCTGCGAGAGGAAGCCCATCGCCATGGCATCGAGGACGATGTGCTGACCGCCGCGGGCCTCATCAAGGAGAGCGAACGCAACGATGAGCCGTACGACCGCTTCCGCGACCGGCTCATGTTTCCCATCGCCGAGCTGTCGGGCCGCATCATCGCGTTCGGCGGCCGTGACCTGTCACGCTCGGAACGCGCGCCGAAATATCTGAATTCGCCGGAGACGCCGATCTACCACAAGGGCGACATCCTGTACGGTCTCAACTGGGCGAAGACGGCCATCCGTCGCGAGGGTTCGGCACTGGTGGTCGAAGGATACATGGACTACGTGTCGCTCGCGGGTCGCGGCATCGAGAACGTCGTTGCGGGCATGGGCACGTCGATGACGACGGCGCAGGCCAATCTTCTCGCGCGCTACACCGGCAAGGCGCTAATGCTCTACGACAGCGATCAGGCCGGGCTGCGCGCTGCATTCCGCACTGCCGACGCTCTGCTTCAGACGGGTGTTCATCCACTCATCGTCACGCTGCCGACCGGCGAGGATCCGGACTCGATCGTGCGCCAGGGCGGGGCGGAAGCACTGAAGGCGCGACTGGATGAGGCGGTCGATGTCGTTGAGCGCAAGGTGCAGATGCTCGAGGAGCACGGGTTCTTCGACGACATCGAAGGCGTGCGCCGTGCACTTGACCGCCTGCTGCCGACTCTGCGCGCCACCGTGGATCCGGCCCTGCGCGACATCTATACCGCCCGCATTGCGCAGCGGACCGGCGTGCGGCGCGAGACTCTCGAGCGCGATGTCGAGAAGGCGCCGCTGCCCGCCGCCGAGCCGCGGCGACCGGCGCCGCAGACGCCAGCGCCAGCGCGGCACGCACTGGTGGACCGTTTCACGGCGGAGCGCATGCTGCTCAAGGTGCTGATCGCCGACCGCGCCCGGCTCGCTACGGTCCTCAATGATGTCACACCCGACCATTTACGTGACCCGCGGCACCGCGAGATATTCGAAGCGCTGAGGTCGGACCCGGAGGCCGGGGAACCGGCGCTGAGCACTGCGGCGCAGCCGGTCTGGAACGACCTGGCGGGCGGTCTCGCGGAGATCATGGACGCCGATGCCACCTATCACGGCGTGGTCGCGGGCCTGCGGCTGGAGGACCTGGATCTGCGTGACAGCTTTCTCGAAGCGCAGCTGGCGACTTGCGATGAGAGCGAGAAGATGGCCATCGTTCAGCAGAAGCACCAGATTCAGCGTTTGCGAGGACAATTGAGCGAGACCTACCGCCTGGGCTTCAAACCGACCAGGGCGTTTCGAAAGATGCGCGACCGGCATACCCTGCCCCCCGAACCCCCCGAATAACATGCAAGAGTTGCATGCAGCACTGCTCGAGCTGCAGGAGTTGGATACGGAAATCGCGAGCGCTGAAATGCGCGTCCAGGAATACGCCCCGCGCCTCGAAACTCTTGAAGGACCCGTGACGGCGGCCGAAAAGGAACTGGAGGCGGCGCGCGTGCGCCTGGAGGACCTGCGTGCGGAGTATATCCGCCTGGAGCGCAACGCCCAGCAGAAGGAAGAAAAGCTTCATGCGTACCAGGAGAAGCTGAACAAGGCGCGCACGTCGCGGGACGAGGCGGCAGTCCGCGCGGAACTCAGTCTGATCGGCAGCGCTCTCGAAGCGGACCGTGCAGACATTCGCCACGTCGGTGATCAGACGACGCGTACGGACATCAAGGTCGATGAACTGCAGAAGATCCTCGACAAGGCGCGTGATGCGATCGCGGACGAACGCGGCGAGTTGATCTCCGGGCGCGATGCCGCGCAGCTGGAGCTGGATCAGCTGCGGGAACGGCGCGAGAATTCGGCCGTGCGTCTCGATCCGCAGAGCCGGCGCCTTTACGAGCGACTCCGCGTCGGCCGGTCGCGGATGGTGCTGGCGCCGATGACGGACGAGGGTGCGTGCGGCAACTGCTTCAACGTGCTGCCGGTGCAGGAGCAGGCGGAGATCAGACGCGGCGAGTCGCTGCGCCGGTGCGAGGGATGCGGTGTGATCCTCTACGCCGCCTAGACGTGGAATCTGCGTCCGTTCCGCACGACAGCATCACCGAGGCCTCCCGCCGGTGGGTGTTTCGCTCGGAGGAGTGCCATGACAGCGTCGTCGATGCGCTCATGGCCGATCTCCGTCTGCCTCGCGCCCTCTGCCGTCTCCTGGTCCTGCGCGGTCACGCCACCAGCAGTGACGCACGACTCTACCTGAAGCCCCGGCTCGACGACCTGCACGACCCGCACCTGCTGGCGGGCGCGGCTCAGGCTGTAGACCGGATCGCGGCTGCGCTGCGCTCGCGCGAGCGCATCCTCGTGCACGGCGACTACGATGTCGACGGTATGTGCTCGGCCGCTCTCTACACTCAGGTACTGCGCTCGCTCGGCGCCGACGTCGAAGCCTTCGTGCCGCACCGCATGAGCGATGGCTATGATCTCGGTTATGCTGGCGTCCGTCGTGCCGCCGAGGGGGGTGCGTCAGTCATCCTGACGGGCGACTGCGGCATCGTGGCCCATGATGCCGTCGAGCAGGCCCGCGCTCAAGGCATTGACGTCATTGTCACCGATCATCACACGCCCGGTGACACGCTGCCGGCTGCAGCCGCCGTGGTGAACCCGAATCGTGCCGACTGCACCTACCCCTTCAAGGGACTCGCAGGAGCGGGCGTCGCATACAAGCTGTGCCAGTTGCTCGTCGAGGCGCTGGGCGGCGACACCGAATCGCTGCGCTGGCATCTGGATCTGGTCGCGCTCGCGACGATAGCCGACCTGGCACCATTGCGCGGCGAGAATCGGATCCTGGCACACTACGGCCTGCGCGTGCTGCGGGAGACACGCAGTACGGGTCTGCGCGCACTCATGCAGCGCGCGGGCATCGCCACGGACAGGCCGCTCAGTGCCGGCC